>JBDTFL010000085.1:0-7280 GCA_039937955.1 Polyangiaceae bacterium
CCGAGCTACGCGCAGGCGATCTAGAAGCAGGCTGACGTCGCGAAATGTTCCGCATATGCTCCCGCGCCATGCGCACAACCTCGAAATCCTTCGCCTCGATTTTCGCTCTTCTCGTCACGACGACAGTCACTGCTTGTGGTGGCGGCGGCGCGAATCAAAATTCAGCTTCTGCAACGGCGGCTGTCGAAAATAAAAAATCGGCGGATCAGACGATGCCGAAGGCGCCCGACCATCCGGAGTCGGACAAGGTGACATGGAAGAGGGATGGCAAGAGCTGCCACACGAACGACAAAGGCGCTGGCGATCTCGCGGCGTCGGTCACCACGATGGCGAAGGGCTGCGTCGACACCGGCAAAATGAAAATGCTCGGCCAACCCACGCAAGGAAAAGGCTCGGAGACCGGGCAAATGGTGACGCCCATTCCGCTCAATGCAAAAGCGAATCACTGCTATCGCGTGTTCGGCTTGGCGCAGTCGTCGGTCACCGACTTCGACGTCGCCGTGATGGACTCGGCCGGCAAGAGCGCAGGCGAGGATCTCACCGACTCGAACGACGCGATCGTTTTGGAGGACGGCGCGATCTGCTTCAAGGTCGACGATACCGTCGCGGTGAACGCCGCCGTTGCAAGCGGAGCCGGGAACTGGGTTGTCGAAATTTGGTCCGACGAATAAATCGAGCCATTTTTACGGCGTAATCGCTTGTAAAGCGCACGAAAACGAATGTGAAATCGATGGCGACGATCGCACCCTCCGCCAATGCTTCTTGGAGAGGTGAACGAAATGAAGCTCGTCCTTCTGTTGGCATTCGGTTCCTTGTTCATGGTCGCGTGCGCTGCGCCCGATGAAATCGTCGTGGCGAAATCGCCCGTCACGGACGTGGCTGCTCCGGCGCCGGCAAATGCGGTTGCGCCACAGCCAGTCGCGACCAACGAAAAATAATTCTCGCGTTTCGATTACGCTGCCGTCGTGAGCGCGTTACGAATCGGAGTTGCTGGAGCCGGCGCCATCGGATGTTTTTGCGGTGGCCGGCTCGCCGCAATTGGCGCTGACGTGAAGTTGGTCGGGCGCGAGCGCATTCGCAATGAGCTCGCGGAGCACGATCTCACGCTCACCGATTTCGATCACGCGCCGGTCATTGTTCCGAAGGCAAACGTGCAGATCGCGGACGAGCTGCAATTTCTCGCGGATTGTGACGTGGTCTTGGTTGCGGTGAAGTCATCGCAAACGGCCGAGGTCGGAAAAGATCTCGCGCGCGTGCTCGGAAAAAGGAACACCGTCGTCATCAGCTTTCAAAACGGCGTGCGCAACGCCGACGTGCTTCGCGAGCATTTGCCGAACGCGATCGTGCTCGGCGCGATCGTCAGCTTCAACGTCGTGGGCGCCGGCGATGGCGTCTTCAAACGCACGACGACGGGACCACTGATCATCGAAGCCAATGAAGACGCTCGCGTTCGCGATCTCGAATCGTCCCTGAAAAAAGCGGGATTCGAAGTCGAGCTGACCGACGACATTCGGGCGCATCAATGGACGAAGCTGGTGTCGAACGTGAACAACGCGGTCGGCGCGCTCACTGACATGCCGACGCAGCAGCTCCTCTTCGATGCGCGTTATCGAAAAATTTTGCGCGCGCTAATCGCGGAGACCATTGGCGTGATGGACCTCGCGAAGATTTCACCAGCGAAGGCCGGTCCGATCCCCGTTCGCTATTTTCCGATGCTGCTCGCGTTGCCGACTCCCATTCTGCGCGTGGCGATGCGCGCACAATTGAAGGTGGATCCGGAAGCGCGCTCGTCCATGTGGCAGGATCTTTCGCTTGGACGAATGACCGAGGTCGACGAGCTGAACGGCGAGATCGTGAAGCTGGCCGAAGCGCATGGCGGTGACGCACCGATGAATCGCCGAATCGTCAAATTGGTGCACGAGGTGGAGCAGCGACGAAATGGCTCACCGAAAATGAGCGCGGAATCACTCTGGATCGCGATTCACTCGTAATTCACTGCGGAAAGAAGGCGTAAAGAGATGGCAATCGCCTCGGATTTCATTAGGCTGTCGCACATGAAGACCAGCACCGAAGCGCGCAAGATTGCCGAAACCAAAGACGAGCTGATCACGCGCCTCCTCGCGAAAGCAGATCTCGCGTTCAAGTGCTGCGGCTTCGCGCCGCCCGGCTCTGTGAACCAGAAGTAATCGCAGAAATAAGCGCTGAGGGTACGGATGGGAACGCTCCGTCCGCTAGAGGAAGTTCTTCGCTACGAGAACGCCGAGGTCGTCTACCGCTTTTCGGTCGACCACGGCGTTTCGCTTTTGGATGCCGAAGAAATTTTCACCGAGACGAAGAAGTGGCTTTGGCTGTGCGCCGCGGAGCCGGACGCGAAGATTCCGCTTTTGAGCGAGGCACGCGCGGTCGACGAGATGTGGCACACGTTTTTGCTCTTCACCGACGCGTACGCAAAATTCTGCGACGCGTACCTCGGCTTTTTCGTGCACCACTTTCCGCGCACGCGCGCCGAAAAAGAGTCGTGGGAGGCGCAAATCGCGGAAGATCCGGAAGTGGCGCGCATCGAGCGCCGCAAGCTTTTGCGAACTGCGTACGAGATCATCTGCGACCGACTCGGCACCGACACACTACAGAAGTGGTGCGAAGAATTTCCGGCGCGCTTTCACTTCCCCGACGAAACGTGACGAAGAAAATTGCGCTGCTCGGCGTCGCAGGATTTGCTCTCGCATTTTCGAGCGCTTGCGATCACGAATGTTCCTGCACGCCGAAAGGAACGTGGGCCGGCGCAACGACCGTTTCGTCGACCGGGTACTCGTCGACCACGAGCTATTGTGCGAGCAGCTCCGATATCACCGATCCACGCGAGCGCCGCTCGCAGTGTTCCTACGTTTGCACCGAGCGCCTGAAGAGCCAGGGCCTCACGTCCGATTACGACAACAGCCTGAGCCCCACCGCCGACGCCTGCGTCGCCGACTGCAAAGCGACGGCAAAGCTTTCGGTAGATTGCGTCGAAGGAAAACGCGTCAGCACGTTTGGAGCGTGGAATTAGGCTCGATTTGCGATCGCGTGCAAGCGCTCACCATTCGCAGATTCCATAATCCTTCAAAAATTTTCCCCAGACATGTTGGCCGGTAATGATGCCGGAGAAAAACGGATCGCAGATGCGCGCCGCGCCGTCGACGATGTCGAGCGGCGGCTGGAAGTCGTGCTCGGCCTGTTTGCGATTCGACAGCAGGATCGGGTCTTCGTCGGTGACCCAACCCGTGTCGACCGCATTCATGAAGATGCCGCTCGCCGCGTAGTCCGGCGCGCTCGTCAGCGTCATCATGTTGAGCGCGGCCTTCGCCATGTTGGTGTGCGGATGCTTGTCGGTCTTCGTGCGGCGATTGAACTGACCTTCCATCGCCGACACGTTCACGATGTGCTTTTCGCCGGTGGGATGACGCAGCATCAGCTCTTTTAGCTTCGAGCACAGAATGAACGGCGCCACTGCGTTCACCAACTGCACCTCCAACATTTCCGGCGACGGCACTTGGCTCAGCGTCATGCGCCAGCTGTTCATCGTGCGCAGATCGACTTGTTGAAGATCGACGTCGGTTCTTCCGGCCGGAAAAATCTCGCGATCGTTCGACGGGTCGTCGAAATCGCAGGGCACTTGCGACAGCAGCGCCGATGACCGAATGCCGGTGCCCGGGCCGTCTCCGCTCCAAGCGACAAAGCCTTCGGCGTGCGCGATCGCGGATCCTCCTTGATTTGAAGCTCCGTTCGTATCGGTCAACAGATGCTCGCGTGGTGTTTCGAGCGAGAGCGCGCTCTTGATGTTCTCGTGCCCCTTCAAGATCGACTGAACGTCGCGCGACAGGCTTTCGTAAGGCGCCATCTCGAGATCGACCATGTGTGTATAAAACGCAGGCGGACGACGCACCGTTTGTGCGGCGTTGTTGATCAAAATGTCGAGGCGCTGTTTCGTCTGCGTGAGATAGCGCGCGAAGATCTCCACGCTCGGCACATGGCGAAGATCGAGCCCGAACACCTCGAGGCGATCTTTCCAGTCCGCAAAATCCGGCTCGCGGGCGTAACGAGAAGCGGCATCGCGCGGAAAACGCGTCGTGACGATCACGTGTGCACCGGCACGCAACATCATGAGCGCCGCTTGAAAACCGATCTTGATACGCGCACCCGTGATGAGCGCCACGCGACCCACCAGCGACGCCGTTTGAAAGCGTTTTGCGTAATTGAGCTCGGCGCATGGCGCGCACATCGCGTCGTAGAACGGATGCACTTTTCGAAATGCGACTTTGCACACGTAACAATCGCGCGACTGCGAAAGCTCGCCGACGGTATTTTCGTCGGGGCTCACGCTTCCCGACACGAGCTGCTTGGGCGGCGTGAAAATATCCGACCGACGCGCGCTGCGAATTTCGGTCGCCGCACGAATGACTTTGTCGGCGTCTTTTTTTTGTTTCTTGGTGATGGTGCGAAACGCCTTGGTGGATCGCTGCTGCTCGAAGCGCGTCGGCCGCGAGACTCTGCCCGCCGCTTGAAGGAGCGCGATCCGTCGTTCGGCCGACACCTCGGCGAGCAGCGTCCGATCTTCGACGAGCGCCTCCAACATGAGAATGAGCTTGTTCAGCTCTTCGTCGGAAAAGGCAGCCATCGCGGGGTCACCTTTAGCGCATCCTTTCGCTGACCCAAAGTGGCACTCGACTCGGCGTTGACGGTCACACGCAAAGCAGCCCGATTAGTAGGCCTACATCGTAAATCCAGGAGTTTCGTACGCGATCGGGAAACGGTACGCGCGTTGCTCTATCTCGCCGTATGCGAACCACCGTTCTTACGATTCTCTCGGCCTCCGTAATCACCGCCTGTGCGGCCTGCTCTGCACCTTCGGACGCTCAGTCGACCACCGAATCGGTCACGACGACTTCGACGATGCCGACCAACAATGCGATTGCGTACTACACGCAAAATCAAAAGCAGTCGGCTACGGTGCTCACCATCAGCATCGGTCAAGACGCGATGACGTGCGACGACGGTCCGACCATCGGCTCGCATTATCTCTCCATCAACCTCCCTGGATCGACGGCGAGCACCGGCATGTTCACGATCGACAATCGCGCAGGCACTGCGGCAAGCGCGTTTCGTTTGGTCGCGGCGGGCGGCTCGGCAGTCTCGAGCTTGGAAGACGGCGCGACCGGAACGGTAACCGTCGCTCATATTTTCGCGGCCTCCGACGATCCGGCGAAGTCGAGCGCATCGGGAACCTACGACGTCACATTCCCGGACGGGCACCTCACCGGATCGTTCGAAGCGCGCGGATGCGCGAGCAGCTTGAACCAAGTCGTCCCCGCTCCTGCTCCTTGATTTGCCGTGCTAAGACGTTCTGGTGCTCGAGACCGAACACGATGCCGATCCGAACGGCGCTGGAAAAATAGCGCTGCTGTACATCGACGAGCATTTGGTGGTGGCAGATAAACCATCGGGGTTGCTCGTGCATCGCGGCTGGGACAACGACGACGACGTCGCGATGTTTCGCGTGCGCGACGCGATTGGCGAGCATGTCTTCCCCGTGCATCGTCTCGATCGCGGAACGAGCGGCGCGCTCCTCTTCGCGCGTAATCCGACCATCGCTGCGTTGCTCTCTGCGGCGTTCGAGGCGGGCAAGATCGAGAAGCAGTATCTCGCGCTGGTGCGCGGCAACCCGCCCGACGACGGCGTCATCGACTACGCGATTCAGAAAAAGGAAGACGGCCCTCGTGTTCCTGCAGTGACGCGTTATCGGGTCGTCGGTCGGTCGTCCGTCGATCGCTGCTCGCTCGTGTTGGCGTTGCCGGAGACGGGCCGGCTTCATCAGATCCGTCGTCATCTTCGGCATATCGATCATCCGCTCGTTGGCGACGTGAAGCACGGCTCCGGACAAATCAATCGTCACTACCGCACGGCCTACAATCTTCATCGCCTCGCGTTGCATGCAAGCCGGCTCGCGTTCGTGCATCCGGTTACGAACCAGCGAATCGAAATCGCCTGCAATTTACCGAGCGATCTCACGCTGCCGTTCGAGGCGCTCGGTTTGAAGGCCGACGTGGAGTTTCCTGAACCAGCGGTCATGAGCCAGCTCTCATGAGTCGCCGCCACAACGCGCATGTTCGCTGCCCGCGTTGCTACATGCACGGCAGCTTGTGCGTTTGCAATTTGATGCCGACGCTCGACACGCGCACGCGGCTCATTTTGGTCATTCATCGCATCGAGGCCCGCAAGCCATCCAACACCGGAAGGCTCGGCGTGGAATGCCTGACCAACAGCGAGACGTGGATTCGCGGTCACGAAGAGCATCCGACCGACACGTATGCACCGGCAGAAAATTGTCAGCCGCTTTTTCTATTTCCACATGAAGAGGCGACGCCCATCACGACGTTCGCGAATTCCGAAAGGCCGATTCACTTGATCGTGCCGGACGGCACATGGCGGCAGGCGGCCAAAGTCCGTAATCGCGTTGCGGGTTTCAAAAACATTCCGTGCGTGTCGCTACCAGCCGACGCGCCGTCGATCTATCGCTTGCGATCGGAAGCGCATGCGCATGGTTTGGCGACCATCGAAGCCATCGCGCGCGCATTCGGAATTTTGGAAGGCCCAGAAAGCGGACCGCGCCTACGATCCGAAATCGAGCATGTTTTCCAGGCAATGGTGGAGCGCACGCTCTGGTCACGCGGCGAGATCGAAACCGAAAATGTTCACGGCGGCATTCCCGAAGGCGCGATGCGACACGATCCGCGAAGCGGCCCATTACAAAGCCGTCGCGAACTCCTTCCCGAATTCAATCGGTGAGGGTCGATCCTGAGGCGACTGCGCGGTTGCGGCGCGCAGTAATTTTTGGATGGCGAGTGGATACGTGCGCAGGCGCTCGACCTCTTCCCAAGGGTCCTTGCGCATGTGCGCCATGATGCGGTCTCGAGGGTTGTCGATTTCGTCGAAGAACGCACGACCGGTGGTGACGTTATAAACGGTGCCCGCCAGCGCGTAGACGTCGGAGCGCGGATCGAGCTCGATGGGATCGAGCACTTGCTCGGGCGCGATGTAACCCGCGGTACCAGCAACGAAGCGACCAGCGGCATCTTGCGGAACGCGAATGGCGCGCACCATTCCGAAATCGATGACGACTGCGGCCAGTGGAGTTGCGCGTGCGGGGTCGCGATGTTTCTCGGGGTCGAAGCGTTCGCCACCCGCAAGCGGAAGACGCAGCCACAGGTTCGCCGGCTTGATGTCGCGATGAACCAGGCCGGCCG
>JBDTFL010000086.1:0-3838 GCA_039937955.1 Polyangiaceae bacterium
CATCATTCGCGTGACGTATCCCGACCGCGTGATCTTGGCGCAGCTGTGGAAGGTGCAGGTCGGGCGCGTTCCGCTTTTCTTGCTGGACGCGAATCTGGCTGAAAATAAGCCCGAAGATCGATCCATCACCGGTCCGCTCTACGGCGGCGATCAAGAGTTCCGCGTGCGCCAAGAGATCATGCTCGGCATCGGCGGCGTGCACGCGCTCGAAGCAGTGGGCATGAGCCCGACCGTCTGTCACATGAACGAAGGACACTCTGCGTTCCTCGCGCTCGAACGCATCGCGCGAACCATGCGCGATCGAAAGGTCAGCTTCGCCGTCGCACGCGAGGCCGCGTCTGCTGCCAACATTTTCACGACGCACACCCCAGTTCCCGCCGGAAATGATTCGTTCACGCCGGAGCTCGTTCGCCGCTATTTGGAGCCCTATCGCTTGCCGCTCGGTTTGTCGGACGACGAGCTGATCGGTCTCGGCCGCATGAATCCGGCGGATCGCGCGAGCTCCTTTTCGATGCCGGTGCTCGCCATTCATGCGAGCGATCACGCGAACGGCGTGAGCGCGCTGCACGGCGATGTTTCGCGCACGATGTACAAACCGCTTTGGCCAGAGCTGCCCGATCACGAGGTACCGATCGGCAGCGTCACCAATGGCGTGCATCTCGCGTCATGGGTGTCTGCTCAACAAGGTGCACTCTACACGCGTTATTTGGGCCCGCGTTGGATGGAGACGCCCGACGACAAGACGATTTGGGCGCGCACGCGAGACATTCCCGACGCGGAATTGTGGCAGGTGCATCAGCATCGTCGACATCGACTCGTCACGCTTTGTCGAAAGTGGCTGCGTGGTGCGGCCGAGCGACGAGGTGAAGGTCCCGACGCCATCGCACTTTGCGACGAGGTCTTGGATCCGAATGCGCTCACGATTGGATTCGCGCGGCGCTTCGCAACCTACAAGCGCGCGGCACTTCTCTTCAGCGACGTCACGCGCGTGAAGAAGTTGCTCGGCGATCCGAATCGCCCCGTACAGCTTGTTTTTGCGGGTAAAGCGCATCCTCAAGACAAGGGCGGCAAAGAGCTGATCCGCTCGATCGTCCATGCGAGCCGCCAAGTTGGTCTCGCCGGCAAGGTCGTGTTCATCGAAAATTACGACATGCGCATCGCACGCGCGCTCGTGTCGGGCGTCGACGTTTGGCTCAACACGCCACGTCGTCCGCACGAAGCCAGCGGCACCAGCGGAATGAAGGCAGCTGCGAACGGCGCACTGAATTTGAGCGTGCTCGACGGCTGGTGGGCCGAGGCTTGGAAAGATCACGGACGCGACGTCGGCTGGGCGATCGGACGCGGCGAGGAATACCAAGACGCAGCCGGCGATCTCGTGGAAGCCGAGCTCCTCTACGACTTGCTCGAACGTGAGGTCGTGCCGCTGTTCTTCGATCGCGACGCGCAAAATGAGCTTCCGCGTGGCTGGATTCACCGCATGAAATCGTGCATCCAAAACCTCGCGCCCGAGTTCAACACCGCGCGCATGGTGCGCGAATACACCGAGCGCTTCTATGCACCTGCCATCAGCCTCGCGGCAAAAATGACGAATGACGACCTCGCGGGCGCCAAAGAATTGGTCGCGTGGAAAGAGGCGGTCTCGAAGGGCTGGCCGAAGGTCGCCGTGCGCGAGCTGTCGGCGATGTCGAAGAGCGAGCTTTCGGTCGGCGAAGCAGTCGACGTCGAAGCGACCGTCGAGCTCGGCTCACTGACGCCGAACGACGTCGTCGTGGAGCTTTATCATGGGCCAACTGCCGGAGCGAACGAGCTACCCCGCGGTGAGGTCGTGCGCATGTCGCTCGCTGAAAAACGCGACGACGGCGCGTATCGCTACGTCGGCAAAATTCCGACGAAAGAAAGTGGCGCGCACGCATTCACGGCGCGCGTGATGCCGTGGAACGAAACGATGAGCCACCCCTACGAGACATCGCTCGTGCGCTGGGCCTAACGAACGGTCTAGCGAACAGGTGTCGCTAAAACAGCTTATTTTAAAGGCTATTGCGTGTTGTTGGAGCTCTGAACGAGATTCGGATCAGCGATCTGAATCGGCATCGGCCTATGTGGTGCAGACGGGAACGTAGCGGACAGCGGCGTTGAAGACGGCGCATGTTGCGCTGGCGGCGGTAGCTTCGCGGCGATCGTTGCTGCGACTTGCGGCGCGTCCATCTGCTGCGCCTCTTGCGATTGCGCAGTTGTCGCGGGAGCTACTTGCGCTAGGCCGTTCGCGGTTGGTACGGGCGGCGAGTCGGCTGTCGCCATGGCGAGACGCGAAGTGGCCGGCGCGGTGATCGAACCGCTCGGAGCGGGCGCCGGTTTTTGCGTGAGGCTCATGATCACGACGACGACGATCGCCAAGGCGAGCGCGACCGCGATGCCGATTCCGATGCCGATCAAATAACGAAGCGGGCTTCCGGCTGGCGCAGTCGCGAACGGATTGAATCCGCCCGGATGATTTTGCGGTGCGGGCGCGTAACTGTTTTGCCCGTAATTCGTCGCAGCTTGATGCGGATTGTACGGAGGAAAATTCGCAGCGCTTGGCTCGCGATGACCTGCAGAAGTTGCGTTCGGATCGTATGGAGGGGGCACAGATAAATTCGAAGCCACGCTCGTAGGCAAATTCGCGGGCGTCACTCCGAAGCGCGGTGACATTGGACCGGGTGCTTGGCTGCGACTGTTGTTGCCACTTCCGCTGTCGCTTCCGTAACCCGGCGATGACGTGGATCCGCTTTGATTGCCAGGGAACGAGCCCGACGAGCCCGGATGAAGATCAGGGCGCGATGGATTTCTCGATGCGCCTTGATGCTCGCGAACACCACTCGTCGAGCCGGGCGGCGGCGTCGCCGAGCCTGGCGTCGCATTCAGTGACTCGCCGGATTGCGCGGTCGACGCATCGCGAATTTTTTCGCGGCGTTTGTCGAGCACCGGCCCAATGCGTTCTTTGACCAGCGCCGCAACATGCGACGTGCTGACGATGGGTCCGCTCACGGCGAGCCACTGCTCGAGCGCGAGCTTCATTTGGTCGGCGTTTACGTAGCGATCTTTGACGTCAGCCGACAGCGCGGTGCCGATAATCTGTTCGAGCTCTTTCGGAAAACCGACCATGAGCGTCGACGGCGGAACGTAGTCGCCCTTCATGATCGAGTGCATCACCTGCGGATCACTGTCGCCCAAGAAGGGCTGCAAACCGGTGGTGGCCTCGTACAAAATGCAGCCGAGCGAGAAGATGTCGGAGCGGCGATCGACCTTGGTGCTGGTGATCTGCTCCGGCGCCATATACGCGATTTTGCCCTTTATTTGGCCCGCGATAGTTGCACTATGCATCTGTCCGAGCGCCTTCGCGACGCCGAAGTCTGCGACTTTGACGTGACCGTCGGCGGTGATCAAAATGTTGTGCGGCGAGACATCGCGATGCACGACGCTCATCGGATTGTTGTCGTCGTCGGTCAGCTCGTGCGCCGCATGCAAACCCGCGGCGCCATCTGCGACGATGCGCGCAGCGACGCGAAGATCGATCGATTCGACGCGTTTGGCGTTGCGCATGACGTGCATGAGCGAATCGCCCGACACCCATTCCATCGCCAAATACAGCACTCCCTGATCGTCACCGAGCTCGTAGATTTCGCAGACGTTCGGGTGATGGACGAGCGACGCGATGCGCGCTTCGTCGAGGAACATGCGCTCGAACTCACCTTCGCGAGCGAGATGCGGCAGGATCGTTTTGATCGCGACGAGCTTCGTGAAGCCGCGCTGACCGTGTTGACGTGCGGCCCAAACACGCGCCATTCCTCCGCGTGCGATG
>JBDTFL010000087.1:0-4919 GCA_039937955.1 Polyangiaceae bacterium
CACGTCCGTGCCTTCGCCCATCGCTTTTTCATCCCAAAGACACTGAATGCCGAGCGCGATGAGATTCTGCTCGTTCGGTGCGAGCTCGAATCCGTCTCGATAGTGCGGCCACGCTTCTTGCGCGCGATGCATTCGGCAGAGCGTGTCGCCGAGATACACGTTCGCCATCGGCCACTGCGGCGCGAGCTCGAGCGCGACGCGATTCGCCTTCAGGCGCTCTTCCAAATTTCCGCGCGCGCCTTGCATGACCGAGTAATTGAGATGCGCTTTTGCGCTTCGCGGAACCGAGTGGCGCGTCGCATCCCAGAAGACCAAATCGTCTTTGTAGTCGTTTGCATGACGACGCGCCGCGAAGCATTGATACGTGAAAAATAGGCCGAACAAGATCATCGCTGCTTGATGCAGCTTCGGTCGACCGCGCTTTGCGATCTTTTTCGTTTCCCGGAAAAGCCACCTCCAACCGAGCGCGAGAAGAATGCTCGTGCCGATCGCCGGGAAATACCAAAAGCGTTCGGCGCGCACCGTCGGCAGCAAAACCGGAATGTTCGACACCGGAAAATACGAGACGACTACCCACACCATCGCCGCGCCAGCGAGCGGTCTCAGATCGACGCGCGAGCTCAGCCTCATTTTTCTCGGCGCCACGATTTCGGCGATCGATCCGCGACGATGCGGCGGCTCGCCTTCGTGCGAGGCAATTGCCTGCTCATTTTGCGCGTCTTCGCGTTCGTCGTTTGCACGCAGTCGTCGCGCGCGAATCCATCCCGCGATTCCGAGCGCTGGTCCCAAAATCAGAGGCACCGTCATCGCCAACGCGCCGAAAATGCTCTCGGGAAAAATCAGACGCGCGGGAATGGGCTCTTGCGGCGCGGAATAATCGCCCGACAACGTGAGCGGTAAGAGCACTTGCCCGATGCCGCGCGCATATACGCGCATCGCGCCCGCAATGCGATACGCCGGAGAGGCTTCAGCAAGCGGGTTGTTCAGCGGATCGCGCGGTAAGGCGGGCTGCGCGTACCAACGAAGCAGCATCGCAAAAAATCGCGCGGGGCCGCTTTTGTGGGCGTTTGCTTCGATCGTCAATTCTTGCGGAAGCGGCGCCGGAAACCAACGCCGCCGAAACTCGACGTAAAAGAGAAACGCTGCCATCGCCGCGACGAACGCGAGAAGCGCACGCAGCCACGCTTGCGGTTTTTCAGGATGAACGAGGCGCGCGGTCATCAAGGCGCAAAACGGAACGAGTGGCACCGCGCACAGCGCGCTCTCTTTCGAAAAGAGCCCGTACAAGGTCGCTGCCAGAACACCGAGCGGCATGTATTTGAGTGGCAACGCGAGCGCGCACAACGCGAGGAGCACGCCGAGCGCGCCGAGCACATCGGCAATTCCCACGACGCCGCTAACGGCTTCGGTGACGACAGCCGTCGCAACGAAGATCGCGCCCGCGAGCCACGCCGTCGTGCGACTACGCGTCGTGCGCTGAACGATGATCGCGACGAGCGCGCCGTTCACGCCGTGCAGGAGCACGTTGACCCAGTGATCGAGAAACGGCGTCTGCTCGCGCGCGCCCATCCACCAGAAGACGCGCCAGATCAGATCCGGAATCGGCCGATACGAGCCAATGCTCCGATCCGGCGGAAGACCCCAAAAATCACGATGGAATGCGTCGATCCAACGAAGGTGCGACGTGGGATCCGCGACGCTTCGCACATACGGATTTGCCAGCAACGCTTCCTGCTCGTCGAAGATGAAATTCGTGAACGGATTGCGCGTGAAGAGCGCGATCGACAGAAAACAAAGCGGCACCACCGCAATCGCAAACGTCACGTCGCCGCCCATGAAGTAGTCACGCAGCCATCCGCGCACCGTGCTCAGTGGCGAATGCTTCATCGACTTCAACGTCGTGTCCGAAATCTGACGCGACGACGGTACGTCCGGCGAATCCATCCTTCGCCTCTTACGCTCGATCCGCCGGTCGATCGGGGATGACCCAGTTGTCGCCCCAAAGATGTGCGCCGCCGTCGATGTACCAGGTGACGCCCGTCACGAAGCTCGCCGCGTCGCTCGCGAGATACGCCGTCAGGTTTGCGACCTCGTCCACCGTGCCCAAACGTTTTTGCGGCGTGCGCGCGCGGCTCATCTCGACGAGCTCAGGTGGATATTGATCCATCCCGCTCGAGCGAATGATGCCGGGCGCCACCGCATTCACTTGAATGTTGTGTTGCGCCCATTCGATGGCGAGCGTCTTCGTCATATTTTCCACGCCGGCGCGCGCCGCTCCGGTGTGCACCATTCCCGGAAAGCCGCGCGCGATGTTTGCGATGATGTTCACGATCCGCCCTTTTTGTGCAGGGATCATGTGCTTGAGCGCCACCGACTGCGTCATGAAAAATGTGCCGTTCAAATTATTTCGGATGACCGCCTCCCAACCTTTGAGGCTCACCGTTTCGGCGGTCGTCGGAAATTGTCCGCCGGCGTTGTTCACCAAAATCGACGCCGGACCGAGCGCGGCCTTCACCGAATCGACGAACACCGCGATTTGTTCCGGCTCGCGAATGTCGCACACGCTCGAGAACGCGAGCGCGCTGCCCAATTCCTTTTTCGCGGTCTCGAGCCGTTCCGGTTTGCGTCCGCAGATGGCGACTTTGGCGCCAAGTGATCCGAGCGTTTTGGCGATCGCGAGACCGATGCCACTGCCGCCGCCAGTGACGATCGCAACCTGACCGTCGAAGAGCCCTTCGCGAAAAATGTTCATCGCCGCGTACGTTAGAGCGCGATCGCTCAGGCGAGAAGCACCGTTTTTTGCGCGCGGATCGCCTCACGCGCCAATTCGTCCGCGCGCTCGTTCAACGGAATGCCAGCGTGGCCCGGGACGTAAACGAATCGTACGCGTCGTCCTTCGAGCACGGCGCGGGTGCGTGCGATCAATTCCTTGTTCGCTTTGGCCTTCCAGCCGAGCGACAAAACGCCGATCGCATATTTACTGTCGGTATGAACGACCGCGACCACGGTTTTCGGAATGCCCTCGACTGCCCGCAAAATTGCGGTGATTTCAGCGACGTTGTTGGTGCCGATGCCGAGCGCCTCACAACCTTCGCGCGGAGATTCGCCCGGCGGAATCACGATGAAACCAGCGCCGGCTGGACCTGGATTTCCGGAGCAAGCGCCGTCGGTGTAGGCGATCCAATCGGTGGATTTGATCTCGCTCGCCGCGCTCTCAGCTGCCGATTTGGACTTTGCGGCTCCCACGGATTTCGACGACGCAGACGACTTCCCGGGCGACGAATCCGCCGGCCCACAGTGATCATCGGGATAAATTTTCGCGTCCGAGATCTTTTCCAGATTCGGAATCGCCGCGCGATACGCCCGCCCGTCGTTCGTCTTGTAACGAATCTCGACGCGTCCGCCTTCGGCCGCGAACGACCCGTCCTCGCGCGCGCGCGCGAAAATTCGTTTCCCCTTCAGCAATGCCTCCACCCAGGGCATGGGCTCACCATAGCCCAATTCGGCGGGTTCCTTTGCTAAGCTCGCCGCCCCGCCGAACTAAAGGAGAAACGCGCCATGGCACGCACGAATATACCGCGTCCGATCGTCCTCACGATTTTGGACGGCTTCGGCGAGCGCGTCGAAACCGACGACAACGCCGTACGCCTCGCGAAGACGCCGCATCTGTCGCGGCTTTTCTCGCAGTATCCCCACACGTTGATCGGCACGAGCGGCCCCGACGTCGGCTTGCCTCCGGGTCAGATGGGAAACAGTGAGGTCGGTCATTTGAATTTCGGCGCGGGCCGCATCGCCGTGATGGATATAGCGCGCATCGACAATGCCGTCATCGACGGATCAATCGGTAAAAATAGGGTGATTTGCGATCTGCTCGAGACTGCAAAACGCACGCATGGACGACTCCACTTGCTCGGTTTGGTTTCGGACGGCGGCGTGCATTCGTCGCTCGCGCATCTTCTCGCGCTCATCGATCTTGCCGCGGCCGCAAATGTGCAAGTCGTCGTGCATGCATTTTTGGATGGCCGCGACGTCATGCCGGGCACCGCTCCGAAATATTTGGACACGGTCGCCACGCATTTGGACTCGGGAAAAAAGGGGATCTTCGGAGTCGTGTCGGGTCGCTATTGGGCCATGGACCGCGACAACCGTTGGGAACGCGTCGAGAAAGCATTTCGCGCGATCGAGCTCGCCGACGCACCACGCTTCGCGACCTGGAAAGCAGGCCTCGAAAAATCGTACGCCGACGGCAAGACCGACGAGTTCGTCGAGCCGTTCGTGGTCGGAAATTATGAGCGTGACCCATCGGGAACCGGAAGCGCAGACGTCGCGCTGCATTTCAATTTTCGTCCCGATCGTGCGCGTGAGCTCACGCGAGCGCTCACGTCGATGGATACGGAATTCACCCATTTTTCTCGAGCGAAAGCGCCGCCGTTCGCGATGTATGCGTGCATGTCGACATATGACGCGACGCTGAAATTGCCGATCGCGTTTCCGAAAGAAACGTTCGTCGACGTGTTCCCAGAGGTGATTTCGAAGGCCGGCCTCAAACAATTTCGCTGCGCCGAAACGGAGAAGTACGCGCACGTCACGTACTTCTTCAACGGCGGTCACGAAGAGGTATTTCCGGGCGAGGATCGCAAGATGATCCCGTCAGCGAAAGACGTCGCCACTTACGATCTGAAACCGGAGATGAGCGCAGCTGCAGTTGCGGACGCCGTCGTCGATGCGATCAACAGCGACAAATACGATTTCATTTTGGTGAACTTCGCCAACCCCGACATGGTCGGTCACACAGGAGTTTTACCGGCGGCCATTCGCGCCGTCGAAGCGGTCGATGTCGCGGTCGGTCGCGTCGAGGACGCGATTCGCGCAAAGGGCGGAGCCCTGCTTTTAACGGCAGATCATGGCAATTGCGAGCT
>JBDTFL010000088.1:0-4906 GCA_039937955.1 Polyangiaceae bacterium
CACCGCAAAGTAGGTGACGACGGCAGCACCTGAGACCACGACCGCGCCTGTGATGGTCCAAAACCACCAACGCGAAAAAATCGATGGCTTGGTGAGTGGCGAAAGCTCCAGCTCCTTGCGTTCACCAGCCTGCAGAAAAATGCGGGTATTTGCATCCGCGTAGCCTTCGTGGCTCACGTTCACGCCGTGCGCGCCCGAGTCGAGCGCAGATTCTGTGGGTGCAATTCCGATCGCGTGGCCATCGATGCTGACTGCCGTTCCGATGAGGCCGCTCTTCACGACCAGCAAGCCGTGACGATCGCGCGATGCCAGCGTGACGTCTACAGGAGTGGATTGCCCGCCGGGCAAATTGATCGTTCGGTGGAACGGATAATAACCGTCCGCCAACACCTCGACGCGTTGCTCTCCAGCATTGACGTGAAGGTCGGGTAGCGGCGTGGCTCCCATATCCATGGAACCGATGAGCACACGCGCGGAAGGCACGCTACAACTCACGTGCACCGTTGCTACGTGTGAATGCACATCCGCCAAGATAGCGTCGAAACCTGCAACCTTAGCTTTCAGATCCGCGGGAGCGTCGATTCCGAACTTCGTCAACTGCTCTTCAGCGCGTGGATACTGACCTAAGTACTGATACACACGCCCGCGATCGTAGAAGATCGAAATTTGAGGAACGAGCGCGTATGACTGATCGTAAAGCGCGAGCGCTTCTTGGAATTTTTTTGCGTCGAACCGCGCGTCGGCTTGTTGTTTCAAATTCGCAGCGGTCGCCGTGTTCGCCGTATTTGCAGCCTCGGCGGCGCGCGCATCTTCGGCTTCTTTCGAGGTCGCTGCTTTGTCGGCCTTGGTCGTCTTGCGGTGTTTGGCCGTCTGCGCCTCGGACGAACGTGACCATCCAAACGTCAGCATGGTCATGATCGCCAGGATCGCGACGCCTAGCCAATGACGCACACACCCCATCAACGCAGAATATCACATCAGCGCATTAAGACTTTGCGACACTCATTTGCGACATAATGGGGAGATTGATGGGCGCGGCTCTAAAGGTTTCCAATGAGTGAGGAGCCCCGACAGATCGGGCGCTACGCAATGTATGGCGTGCTCGCATCCGGCGGCATGGCCACCGTTCATTTCGGAAGGCTCGCCGGCGCGGCAGGCTTTGCGCGCACCGTAGCGATCAAAGCGTTGAGGCCGCAGTACGCGGAGGATCCGGAATTCGTTTCGATGTTCATCGACGAAGCGCGACTCGCCGCTCGCATTCATCACCCTAACGTCGTGCCCACGCTCGATGTCGTCTCCAACGAGAACGAGCTCTTCACTGTCATGGATTACGTGCACGGCGAAACGCTCTCGCGTCTCATTCGAGCGTCGCGCGGCACGACTATTCCATTGAGCTTCGTCATTGCGATCATGCGCGACGTTTTGAACGGCCTGCATGCCGCACACGAGTCGACCGATGAGCAGGGGCAACCACTCGGTGTCGTGCATCGTGACGTGTCGCCGCAAAATGTGATCGTGGGAGCAGATGGCGTTGCGCGCGTTTTGGATTTCGGAGTCGCAAAAGCAGCCGGCCGAATTCAGACGACACGCGAGGGCGAGCTCAAAGGAAAAATCGCGTACATGGCGCCCGAACAGTTCAGCGGATCGGTGAGTCGGTCGTCGGACGTCTTCGCCGCGTCGGTGGTGCTCTGGGAAGCGATCGTGGGAGACAAGCTTTTCAGCGGCGCCAACGAAGGCGAAATCATCGCGAAGATTCTTCATCACGAGATTCCATCGCCTCGCACAAAAAGGCTTGATTTGCCGGTTGCCATTGAAGCGATCGTCATGCGTGGTCTCGCGCGCGCTCCGGAAGATCGTTTTGCGACCGCGCTCGAAATGTCCAACGCGCTCGTTCAAGCGCAAGAACCTGCGCGCATTGCGGAGGTTGGCGAATGGGTAACGGGCCTTGCTGCGGAGACATTGCACGACCGCGAAACGCTCATTCGCGAGATGGAAACCCAGCCGCACATATCGGCGAGGATTGCAGCAAACGTGATCGCACAAATCGCGAAGCCGGCTGCGGAGCCAGCTCCGGAAAGAAGTTTCAGGTCACGAGCGATCTTCGCCTTCGCGTTTCTCGCGGCTGCAATCGTCATCAGCGTTTGGTGGGTGAGCCGCGCTCATTCTCCATCCACGACGGGGCCGACGAGCGATCCCAGCGCCGTGCTCGCCGTGCCGACGACGGATTCCTCCCGAGTCGCAGATCCCGAGTCCAGCTCGAGCATCCATGCCGTTCCGCCGCCCACATCGACGAATATCGTTCCGCCGCGCATCGTTGGCACCACCACCGCGCATCATCTGCCGCTCAAAGCATCGAGCGCGCCCGCGACTACGACGGCACCGGATCACATCTAAGTGTTTGATCGCGCCACATCGCGCTGCGAAGAAGACTAACGATAAGGGGCGTCGACACGCCTCTCACCGCGCGCCTCCAGAATCCAACCGAAGAATGTTTCGAGGGTCGGCAAAAGCGCTCGCGGATCGGTCGGCCACTTCGCCTGGCTCAAAACGACGACCTCCCCCATGCCCGTCGCGTGCGCTTCTGGAAAGATCGCGCGCACCGCAGTGAGCCAGGCGTTGTCGCTCTCCCCTTCCAATTCGCTGTGGCTCGCTTCCGGCAGCGGCGCGTTTCGCAGATCGAGCACCGCCTGGAGCGACGGCGTTTCGGATTTCCAAATCGTACGTAAATTCACGATGATCATGCGCTCTGCGCCACCCAAGATCTGAGCGCGAAGCACGATGCCGTTGATAGCGGGCGTGCTCGGAATGAGGATCGCATTTTGTTCTTCGGCGGTTGCTTGCCAGGCTGGTCGTGCTTCTGCGAGCGACTCCGGAAATGGAAGCGCGCGGATGGCGTCTCCGATTCGCTTGGCTTGCGCGCAGACTTCGCGCGCGACCAGAGTCATGCGCTGTGGCCCGTCGTCGATCATCGAAACGTGAAACGCGAGATGGTGATCGGAAAGACGAATCTCCTCGATCGGTCCGCCGAACGCTGCTGCGAAAAATGGTGCGAGCGATGCGTCGGGGATCTTGGGACGTGCGTCGTTCGGGTCGAACGACAAATGACGGTCCCACAAGGGCGGTGGCAAAAACGGCGACGTCGGTGATCCGACGAGCCCTTCGATGACGCCGCGCTGGCGCAAAACGATACCGAGCTCCAAATCCGAAAACGTGAGATCGACGTCGATGCCGAGCCTGCCCTGTCGTGGCGCATCGATCATCGACACCTTCACTGCACCCACGTCGCCGTGCACCAACACCGGCGCGCGCGTCCCGGCGACAAGGCCGGTGTCGGTCGCCATTGCCATGGCGATCCGCCGAACGCGATCACCGCCGAGCAAGCTCGTCGAGAGCGAGCCTTGCACGATCGAGCCGGCCGGCAACACCTCGATGGGAACCTCGAAGCTCGGAACAATCCACGGATTCGGAATGCTGACGACGATACTGACGTCGTGATCGATGAACGAGGTTTTGTAGGTGGGCGACAAATAAGGCGCCGATGGAAACGTGAATGACAGTGTCTCGCCTGCGCGCAAAGCGGCGCTCGGAACTCGCACACGACTCAGCGGCGTCGCCCGCCGATCGTGCATTCCAATTGCGATGGTCGCGTTGCTGGTCAACGCGAGATCGATGGCGTCGAAGCCAACCGTGTGTCCGCTACGAAGCGCTATTTGCCCGCGAATTTCCTCGCCGATCGCGACGGTCGCCGACGAGAGTGTCACTTCGACGACGACGTCTTTGAAGAAACCAGGATGCGATCGAATCGTGAGCGGCTGACGAACTGCACTTCGCGGCGGCATGTCCACGCGCGGCCAGATGTAAGCCGCTTTCGGATCGACAGCCCAGTCGACGTCGAGACGCGCGTCAATGGTGTGACGAATACCGAATGTTCCGCCATTGACCTCGGGCGGAAGCCAAGCGGGAACGTCGACCGCGAACGGATAACGATGCTCACCGGCAGCGAACGGCACGCCTTTCTCTAGCTCGAGCTCGAGCGGCGCTTCGAACATCACCTTCGAGGCACTGCTCTTCCCATACGACGCCCACGCGACACTTTGAAAAAGCAGGTCGATGCCTTCCGCGCGGGGAATCGGCTGCGGCGCCGTAACGACGAGAACGGCTTCGAGTCGCTGACCGGCGACGATGCGACCATTCGGCACGAGCACTTGAAATGAGCACTTCGGGAAAAGCGCCATGGCGTCAGGTTCCATCCTAACCGATGGCGCATTAATGGCGCTGGCTCGATAAATTCCCGTCTTCCCCTCAAGCTTCGTCTGCTCGCGGCCGTCCTCTTCAATAGGCAGCATCATGAACATCAATCCCCGACTTCCCGAGATTGGCGACGTGATCGCCGGGAAATACCGCATCGAGAAGATCGTCGGTGAAGGTGGGATGGGCATCGTCTTCGCTGCGCATCACTTGATGCTGGATCAGCAGGTCGCGATAAAAGTTTTGCTCGTCGATATTGCGAACGGCGAAGAGGTCGTCGAACGATTCGTGCGCGAGGCGCAAGCCGCGGCACGCGTCAAAAGCGATCACGTCGTGCGGGTCATGGATGCCGGCTCACTCGAGAGCGGTTTGCCCTTTCTCGTGATGGAATATTTGGAGGGCTGTGATCTCGACGAAGTACTGATGCGTGAAGGTCCGCTCGATCCCGCGCAGCTGTGCGACTACATGCTGCAGGTGCTCGCAGCGCTCTCGCAGGCTCATATGGCGGGGATCATTCATCGTGATCTGAAGCCCGCGAATATTTTTCGGCGCACGCCCGACGACGGCCCCGACCTCGTCAAAATTCTCGACTTCGGAATTTCGAAACAGGAATCGAGCCGCGCGGGTTGGAAACAGCTGACGGGTCAGACATGTCTCG
>JBDTFL010000089.1:0-5625 GCA_039937955.1 Polyangiaceae bacterium
TTCGGTCGGGTCCTGCTCGACGAGCGTGCCGTTGTTGTCGCGCACGAACTGTCCCCAAATCGTTGCACCGAGCATCGACGAGAGCTGCCACTTCACGCTGAGACGCGCCTGGTAGATCGGCGTGCGATCCGAGTCGTACGGAAGGATCGACTCGTTGCCTTGTTGGCGCACGACGATGGTTCGCGATGCGGGAACGCCGCCGTCGGAGAACTCGCTCTTGAATGTGGACGGCAGCTGAATACCGCCCGAGATCTGCGGCGTGACGTGAAGCTTTTCGATGTAGTAGTCCGCTGAGAGCGAGCCGAACATTTCGGGGTCGGTCTTCGTGTTCTGCGGCAAGGTTTCGAATGGAATGAAACCAGGAACGTTACGAACGACGTAGTTCAAATCGCGGTAAATGCCGGTCGCGCTGAAGCGCGCGTAACCTGCACGAACAACGCCTTGCAACGCAGCAGCGATGGCCGGCTGCATCTTCGTCTGGCCTGCGGCGTCGAAATTCTTGAGATGTTGATCGATGAGATCACCCTCGGCGCTGATGCTCCACGCGAGCATCTTGGGGTCGTATTTTTCTGGCGCGAACATGACCATCGGCGCGAACGGATCGTTCTTGTAGAGAAGAAAGTCGACCGACTGCGGAACGGGCATGTCGTGGTGAACGACGATGCGCGCCGAGCCGCCGTAGGTGTAGATGTTCTGACCACGAACGTCGTCGAGGTCGAACTTGCCTTGCTGGAAGTAACCGGCGTCGGCGTCGAGGCGGAGGAATTTTGCGGGGTCGTAACCAGCACCACCGAGGAAGCCGTAGTTCGTTTCACCGACGCGCGTGACCTCGACGTCGTTGTCGGTCGCGGGATTCAAAACGGTGAGCGGCTCCACGATTTGCGCGGTCTTGAAACCGGCGAACGCGTAGAATTTTTCGGTGTCGTATTGAACCTTCAAACCCGGCGATGAGCCCTGAATACGCGGAAAAATAGACTGATTCAGCGATGCGTTCGTGCCGCCCCAGCTGATGTCGTAGAGGTAACCGAGACGAAAGCGGTCCGTGTCGAGCGGGAAGAACGTGAGAGAGAGGCCTTCGTTCGGGCGCGCTTCACGTGTGTTGTAGAATACACGGATATAGGAGCCCGCGTCGTAGAGCGCCGAGTTCACGTTGTTCGTGTTCGTCGAAAGCGCGGCGAGATCGAAACGCAAAACGACCGACGCTTCGGTCGTGAGATGCGGCAAGAAGCCCGGCATCTTTTTGTACATGACCAAGTGCGTGAGATTTTCGCGGCCTGCATACTGCGAGTTCAAGCCGTCGAAGAAGAGGCGATACTGGGGGCGGTCGCCGATCGAGAACGTGGGCGACAGCGGAATGAGCTGACCGGTCGAGTGCGTGAAGTCGTCGTCGCCGAACGTCCACGTCAAACGCGTGTCCATGAAGTTCGAGTAGTTGACGCCCGGCGGTGCAACACCGACTGCACGTGCACCCGCGCTACCGTTCACGTCGTAACCCGGGTCGGTCGGTCCGAGGTTCGAATCCGCGGGATTTCCCGGCCCTTTGGTGTCAGCGCCGTTTCCACCTGCTGCTGCGGAATTCGGTGAGCCCACATTGGCCGGGCTGTCGCCGCCGACGTTCATGCTTCCATTTCCAGAGGACGATGCTCCCGGAGTCGTCGTCGATCCGGATCCTCCGACCGGTTGATTGTCCGTTTGCGCACGTGCCGTGCTTCCAAACGCGGCGATCGCGAGGGCGGGGAAAATGGCGAGGCGGGCTGTGCGCATCTGGATTCGGTCTCGGGGTCTAGCGGAGTTGAGGTGGTGCTGGAGGCTTTGGCTTGAGCGCTCAGTTCGAGGCGCCGTTGTTGTCGGAGATGGTTCGCGGCGATACACACGCTTGATCCATCGGAGGGGGGGACGCCGAGAGATCTTGGATGACGTCGTCGGGGCAGCGCGCTTCGATCGTGAACGCGGATCCGCCCGAAAAATAGCTGAGCGTTCCGGTGAATGCTTTCAGCGGTTTGCTACGAATCGACGGCGGATCGACGCTTGTTGCCGCCGCGCTCGCGTCGACTTGAATGCCGATTTTGCTCGGCGTGCCGGTGGTCGGCGTGTCGATGACGACGAGCCTGAACTCGGAGCGCTGTACGAAATTGGAGTACTCGCTGCACTCGACGTCCGCTTCGCACGCGAGGTCACACGTGTCTTCGTCGGTGCCGGCCGTGAAGTCGACCTTGCCATCGTTGTTGAGATCGCAGTTCGTCGCCATGTCGGTCGGAGCGAATGCCGGGCCCGTCGGAAGTCCTGGCCCGAAATGTCCGGTGACGTGAACGGAGGTAACACCGGGCGAAACGGTTTGACCTGCGGGAATGGGATCCGGACCGGCGATGACTCGAACAAGCGAGGACTCGACGGCGAACAGCCCTTGATTGTTGGCGATGAGTCCGGCGGTGAGGATGGTCGGCTCCGGAACCAAGCATGGGCGCTCGCCGGCGATCGAAGGTTCCCACTCGTCGGTGTCCCACGCGGGATAGTTGATTTCGGTGAACCCGAAAAAGTCGCTCGCAGTGCCGGCGAAGGATCGCAAACGGTCACAGACGCGAAGCAACGGCGGCGCGGAAAAATTGTACGCGAACACGCTGGAGTAGCCGCGCGGGTCGTCGATGTCAGTGACGTAAAAGCCCGTGGGCGCGATGCGCGTGACGATCAAGCTGTGAGAGAACGTGTTGGAGTCGGGGTCGTAGCCGGAGTCCATCGAGACTTGCTCGTTCGGAAATACCGTCGCGGCTCCCCCGCTCGCGACGCCGCGCACGTCGGCGATTCGAGGCGAAATGAAGTAGATCGCGCCGCTCGTCCCAGTTTGATACGTGCCGACAT
This sequence comes from Polyangiaceae bacterium, assembly GCA_039937955.1. Lineage (GTDB taxonomy): Bacteria > Myxococcota_A > Polyangia > Polyangiales > Polyangiaceae > JAICXU01. The sequence continues at coordinate 2,857 of JBDTFL010000089.1, forward strand.
CCTCGTTGTCGTCGATCGGGCTGTAACAACCGGGGTCGTTCGGGAAATCGATCAGACCGTTGTGGTTGTTGTCGATCCCGTCCGCGCATTGCGGCGCCGTCGGAGCGGCAGGATCGACCGGCGTGTAGCCGAGATCCTCGGCCCAGATGCGTGTGTCGCCGAACGCAGCGAGAATATCGACCGGCGCTTGGTCGGCGACGCCGCCCTTCAACGTGAGACTGCGCTCGGCGGTGGTCGCGATGGTTCCGGGCTTCGACGAGATGCGGACCACGCCGTTGAAATTCGTGTCGAGCGTTCCATCCGGTAAGTGGGCCTCGACGCGGACCGTGAAGCTGGCCGGTGCATTGAACGCGAGCGGCAACCGTGCGTTTGGGGCGCCGACATTTCCGGATTGGATCGTGACGATGAGTGACGACGTCGCGCGAAGGGTGCCCGAGTTGCTGGAGCAACCGAGCGACGCCGAAATGGCGAGACCAGAGACGAGGAGAGCTCGAGCAATCGCGTTCATCATCGGCCTTGCATCAGCAGACGGTTGTCGGTGAAATTTCCCTCGGTTTCGTCGACGCACGAGAGGAGCTTGCACTCTTCGCCGGCGATCGAGCATGCGTCGAGATCCGATTCACATGCGAGCATCGCGGGTGAGGTCGCGCAGGTGGTGTTGTGGAAGTCGGCGACCTGATCGCGGCAATCACGCCGAACGCAGCGACCTTCGGCGGGGTCGCAGTTGCTCGAGCTCTGGCAAGATGCCGTGCCGTTCGAGTTGTTCGAGCTCACGTGACCCGCGCACGCGCATACGAAATCGCCTTCGGTCGAGCAGTCGCTGTCGCCGCTGCAGGCCTTCAAACCTTCCGGAGTCGGAAAAAACGGCGTGCCGTCCGGATTGGTTTTGTATCCGCAAGGATGTCCTTGGCGCAGATAGTCGATGAGCGCGTCGCGCTGCTGAATGAGCGTGTCGAACTGCGTTGTGTTTCGTTGCAAAACACGAAAGCCCGAGCCGCCCCCCGCGAGGTAGTTGCTCGTTGCGAGCTCGTACAAGTTCGTGGGCTCGATGGAGGACCAGCACTTGTGCGTGCGTTCGGTGTCGCAGGATCCGACACCGACTTCTTGCGTGCCGTCGTCTGCGGTGACCTTCGGGCAATCGGTGTCGGTCTGACACGAAATCGTCTGGCCATTGTGCGACGTGACGCCGACATAGACCTGCTCGGCGCACGCCGGGATATCGCACAAATTCGTCGCGAGATTGCAGCCGTCGGAGCCGATGCCGCAATCCGAGTCGGTCTTGCAAGGAGTTGCGGCGTCCGGGCGCGTGCAACCTGCACAATTCAAAACGACGCGCGCACCTGCAATTTGCGCCTGCGAAACGCAGCTTCGGCTCGAGCTTCGTCGCGCGACGAAGTCGAACATCTCCTGCATTTCGAAGCCGGAAAGCTGCATCTTGGTGATCGTGTTGTCGAAGGGGAAGATGTTGTACATCTCCTCGATCGTGATGGGGCCCGGGTTCAAATCGGTGCGGATACCCGTCGTGTTGGTGAGCGACAAGTCGGTCTGAACGCCGAGGCGCAGCCACATTGCCGTAGCGATCAAATTTCCGAGCGGTGAGTCGCCACCTTGCGGCGCCGTTCGTTTTGCACCGGTCGGCGTGAACCCGACGAGAATGTCGAGGTCCGCCGCGCGATCGAGCACGCGTTGATACGGCTCCAGCATCTGCGTCATCTGCGCGTCGCCCGGAATCTGGTCGTTGATCGGGAACGCGGTGTAGTTGCTCGAGATGACCTCGAAGCCGTTGTTCGGATCGTAGTCTTTCGGGTCGCCGGTCGGCGTGACGTCGGCGGGATTGTTCGACAGCACCAGGTCGAGGCGGCCCAAGTATTTCGCGAACGCACCCGAGTGACAGATGAGAACGTTGCGCGGTTTGCATGCGCGCGGAAATTCGTTGGGGTGTGCGTGCTGCGTGTCGAGCGGATCGTAAATCAAATGATCGGGGTCGATGGGCAAGTTCGGGTTCGACGCCCAGACGTAACCGGGGATGTTGGGGTCCGCGTTGCAATCACGAAGCTGCTGCGGCGGATTGATGACGATGTGATTGTGGCCGCCGAGCACGACGTCGATGCCGGTCGTCCCGCGCACCATCTCTTCGTCGACCTGGAGGCCCAAGTGACTGAGCATGACGACGACGTCGACGTACGGACGAATCAGATCCACGTAAAATTGCGCGGTTTCGACGGTATTCAGCGGCGTCACGCCGAGACGGTTCGGTTGATCGAAGACCGACGTGAGGCTCGACAAGTTGCCCATACCGATGGCGCCGACCTTCAAGCCCTCGACGTTGAAGACCTCGAACGGGTTCGTGATCGAGCTGAGCTTCGGTGACGCGGGGTTGTTGACGTCGTTGGTGTCGTAATTGGAAACGAGGGAAGGGAAGCTTCCCCATTTTTGGAACTGCGTAACGACGTTGAGCGCGCCGCGGTCGAACTCATGATTGCCGATGGTGGCGGCGTCGGTGCCCATCAAAGACAGCGACCGCACCTCGGGCTCGCCCGAGAAGAAGTTGAAGACCGGCGCGCCTTCGAAGACGTCGCCGGAGTCGAGGTGCAGCACGCGGTCAGCGCGCGCGCGCTCGCGACCGAGCACATAAGAGAGGCGAGCCACGCCGCCGACGTTTTCGATCGTGTTGATGGCACCGAGACCGAGCGTCGAGTCGACCTGCGTGATTTCGAGGTCGTACGGGAACAGGCGCGAATGGATGTCTGACGTGTGCAGCAGCGTGAG
>JBDTFL010000090.1:0-4070 GCA_039937955.1 Polyangiaceae bacterium
ACTGCGACGTCTCCTTGAAGCGACTCCACGACGATCTTCTTCACGGCCGCCGTCGAATCAGGATTCACTGCGTAGGCAAAATCGCCGTTCGGACCATGTTGGACGACGACTGCCGGCACGACCAACGCATCCTTTTTCGTCGAGAGCTTGAGGCGCGCCTTCACGAATTGGTTCGGCCACAGAACACTCAGCGGGTTGTCGAAGATGGCTTTCAGCTTCACCGTCGCTGTCGCTTGGTTGATCTCGTTGTCGATCACCGCCAATTTTCCCTGCGCCAGTTGCTTGGTGCCGTCACGACTGAAGGCGTCGACGACGAGCTCGCCCTTCGACATCGCTTCAGCGACGCGCGGAAGATCGTCCTCCGGCAACGTGAAGAGCACCGCGATGGGGTCGAGCTGCGCCACGACCACCAGGCCCGTGGCATCGGCTGCGTGCACGATATTTCCAGGGTCGACGAGACGAACACCGGTGACGCCGTCGATCGGAGAAATGATACGCGCGTAGTCGAGGTTCAATTTTGCGCTGTCGATTTGCGCCTGATCGCCGCGCGTAGTTCCATTCTGCTGCGCGACGACCGCCTCTTGATCCGTCACCTGCTGCTCGGGAATCAAGTTCTGACCGCGCAGGCTTTTGTAGCGATCCAAATTGAGTTGCGCGTTTTTCAGCTGCGAGTCATCGCGCGCGTAGGCGGCCTGCGCTTGCTGCAACGCGATCGCGAACGGGCGCGGATCGATCTGCGCGAGCACGTCGCCCTTCTTGACGCGCTGACCTTCTTTGAAGAGAACCGAGTCGAGACGACCGTCGACCTGCGTGTGCACGGTGACCGTGTAATAGGCGGAGACGCTACCCAGCCCTTCGACCCAGATCGGAACGTCCTTCGAGACGACCAGCGAGGTCTGCACGGGAATGGTGCGATCAGCGGCGGCCGATGCGCTCGCAGCTGCAGCAGCGGCAGCTTTCTTCGATCGCGCGTGAAGGCCGAAAATGGAGCCTCCAACCACGACTACGAGCAAGACGAGAAGGACGATTCGGGTCTTCATGGGAGCCTCAGGTGGTGCGACCGAGAGCGGCGAGCAGCTGCACGCGCGCGGTAGCAAGTCCGTAACGAGCAGTCACGACTTGCGCTTCGGCGTTCGCGTACGCGACTTGCGCGTCGTTCAATTCGATGATGCTGCCGAGCCCGTTGGAGTAACGAGCGTTTGCCAAGCGAAGCTGCTCGCGACCATTCGTGAGCGCGTCGCTCGCGGCACCGATGCTCGATTTTGCAGCGCGCACGGCGAGCCGCGCCTGCTCGACGTCGAGACGAATCTGGAGGAGCTCGACATTTTTTTGGGCCTCGACTCCTTGAAGGGTTGCGGCTGCCTCGTCGACCTGCGCGCGCGTCAAACCCCCTTGAAAAATAGGCCAAGAGAGGATGACGCCCACGTCCCAGTTCGGAACGAGACCATCGAGCGCGACACCGACGTACGAGCCGCCGGCCGTCGCCGACAGCGACGGTCCGTAACCGCCTTTCACCGCGCTCAACAATTTTTCTTGAGCCTCGCGTTGCTTCTCGAGCTGCGCCAGCTCTGGACGTGCGGCGACTGCGCGCTTCGCCAGCTCGTCGAGCGACGCATCTTCGTCGGCGATGGGCGGCGCTTCTTCGTTGCCGACCTCGTAGCTCGTCCCGGTGAAGAGACCTGCGGCTTGATTGAGCTGCGCCTTCGCGCTCGCGTAATTGTTCTGCGCGTTGATGAGCGCAACTTGCGCGTTCGCCACGACAGTGCGGCCCTGAGCGAGATCGATCTCCGGATTCGTACCGGCGCGTACGAACCCTTGAATTTGCACCAAATGGCGCTGCTGATCGTCGAGCGTCTCTTTCGATACTTCGACCAAGCTCTTTTGCGCGCACGCGTTGTAGTACGCGCGCCGAACATTGAAGAGGATCTGAAGCTTGAGCGCCTGCTCCGCGGCACGCTGCGCTTCGGTGGTCGCCTGCGCTGCTTTGTAACGTCCCCACGTCTGACCGAAATCGTAAATGAGCTGATTCGCAGTCAAACCGAACGTCCAAAAATCGTACGACTGCGTGAGCGACACGGTTTGCGGTGTCGAGCCGGTCGACTGCCCAGGAATGACGCCGGGACGTGGCGCAAAATTCCCGGTCTCGCGCAGGTATTCGCCGGTGCCCGTGAGCTGCGGAAGAAGAGGCGCGCGAGCCTCACGTGCGCGTGCATCTGCAGCGGCGGTCTGCGTGCGCGCGAGGATCACTTGCGGTTGTTCGGTCGTAGCGGCGCGTTCGGCGTCGGCGAGCGAGAGCGCGAGTGTGCTCGGTGCATCCGATCCGTCGGCCGCAGCTTGCGCATTGGCAATCGTCGGCAGCGCGACCGTTGCCACGAGCGCGAACGAAAAAATTGGACCGCGACGTTCCTTTCTCACTGCGTCCACCATGCCTCTCCTTTCGAGCGCTGCGGACCGCAAGCGACCAGCCGTGCTTCGAAAGCGACGAACGCCCGCTCTGTGCTGACCGGCGGTATGCGCAAATTACGCTCGGCGTTGTACGCTCCTCTTATGCAAGTCACTCGTGCTCCGCTCGCGCGTCCGAATGCGCGCATCGACGATCGCGCGAAAAAACCCGGTCCGGCGGAGATCGCTGCTCTCCCGACGTTGATGTCCCGCCGCGCCCTCGGTGTGCTCGTCGTCATCAGCGTCATGCTGTTGCAAGGCGCAGCGGATTACGTTGCGGGCCGCGGATTCGGGCGTTTTGCGTTCTTGTCGTTCGAGCTTCCGGTGTTGATGCTCGCGCTTTCCACTTCGTATGCATGGTCGATCCGTCGTCACACCACTGCGGTCGAATCGCTCTTGCTCGGCATGGCAACCGCAACCGTGCTCGGTTGCTTGTTCGGAGTTCTGTACGCTTGGGTGTCGGAGCGCGTTCCGGAAATGCGCATGCATTTTCCGAACAACATGGTGAGCTTCCCGCGCTCGGCGCTGTTCGGCGTTCTCTCCGCTCAGCTTTATTTCGGCTTGTGGACGCTCGCCTTCGTTTACCCGAACGCCGTCGAGAGCGCGCGCGTTCGCACGCTCGAAGCAAAACAGCTTCGGAGTGAAGCGGAGCTCGCGCATCTTCGCGCGCATTTGGAGCCGCACTTTTTGCTCAACACCCTCAACACGATCGCGGGCCTGGTCACCGAAGATCCGCGCGAGGCTCGCCGGCTCATCGTGTGTCTCGGCGATCTGCTCCGCGACGCCGTGCAAGACACGAGCGAGCTGCAACGTTTCGATCGACAAATCACATGGCTGCGTCGCTACGCCGAAATTTTGGAGGCTCGACATCGCACGACGTTGCACTTCGAATGGGAGATCGATCCGGCGACCGAAAGCGTGATGTTGCCGCGCATGCTGCTGCAGCCACTCGTCGAAAACGCTGTAAAACATGGGGCATTGAGACGAAACGATGGCGCGGGCCAAGTCACGGTGCGCGCAACTCGTGAAGATGACGGCACGCTCGTCTGCGTCGTCGAGGACAACGGACCTGGCATCGGCGAAGAAGAAGTTCGGCAAGGCGCGTTCGGTTTGCAATCGGTACGACGTCGGCTCGAGCTCGGTGATGACAACGCGTCGCTCAAGCTCGACTCCTCCGCCGCGGGGACGAAATCGATCGTCCGCATTCCGCCCTTGGCAAGCAGCGCGCGGACCTGATCGATGACGCCTCCGGCTCCCCTGCGTGCATTCGTCGTCGAGGACGAATGGCCCGCACGAAATTATTTGGTGGAGCTTTTGGAATCATCGGGCTTGGCGCTCGTGGTCGGTGCAGTGGGAAGCGCCGACGAAGCACGCCAAGTTTTGGAGCACGAAGGCGGAAGCGCCGTCGATGTCATCTTCGTCGACGTGCAACTCGAAGGCAGCGCGCGCGGCGAAACAGGATTGTCGTTCGTGCGGGAAATGGCTGCTTTTCCCGATGCGCCAGCGTTCGTGCTGGCAACTGCCTTCGACCAGCACGCGCTCGAAGCCTTCGAGCTCGGCGTCATCGACTACTTGCTCAAGCCGTTCAGCGAAGAGCGCGTCGCTCAATGTTTGCGTCGGCTTCAGCA
>JBDTFL010000091.1:0-2916 GCA_039937955.1 Polyangiaceae bacterium
CTCCACATCAAGTGCACGTACGACAATACGATGCAAAATCCGCTGCTCGCCGAATCGCTCGCTGAGCGCCAAATGAACGCGCCGGTCGACGTGAAGCTCGGCGAAACCACGCTCGACGAAATGTGTCTGGGGGGCTTCGCGCTCGTCTACAAGAACCTTTAGGGATGCGCTAGTCTGAAGCTAGCGTGGAAGCTCCGGTCAAAGTCGGCGAGGTGCTCGCTGGCAAATATAAAGTCGAGAAGGTTCTCGGCGCCGGGGCAATGGGAGTTGTCGTCTCCGCGCGACATCTCGATCTGCAACAGACCGTCGCGCTGAAGTTCATGTTGCCGAGCGCGCTGCCCGATCAAGCGGCGGGCGATCGCTTTTTGCGCGAGGCGCAGGCCGCCGGACGACTCCGCGGTGAGCACGTCGCGCGCGTCATGGATTTCGGGCGACTCGACGGCGGCGCGCCTTACATCGTCATGGAGTTTTTGGACGGCGAAAATCTCGAAGAGGTTTTGAATCGAGAGGGTCCGTTTCCGGTGTCGCTCGCGGCGTTTTACATCGCGCAAGCTTGCGAAGGAATGGCCGAGGCCCACACGCAAGGCATCGTGCATCGCGATCTCAAACCGCAAAATTTATTTTTGACCAAGCGCCCAGACGGCTCGCCGCTCGTCAAGGTTTTGGATTTCGGAATTTCGAAATTGCAGGGCGACATATCGAGCGTAACGGCCACGCAATCCACCGCGGTCATGGGCTCGCCCGCGTACATGTCACCGGAGCAAGCGCGCTCGGCCAAGAAGGTCGACTCGCGCGGCGACATCTATTCGCTCGGCGCCATTTTGTATCAGCTCGTGAGCGGGGTTTTGCCGTACGCCGCGGAGTCGGTTGCCGGCATGCTGGTCGCGATCGTATCGGAGCCGCCCATTCCGCTGCGCGAGGTTTTGCCGGATGTGCCGCCGGATTTCGAAGCGCTCGTTCTTCAATGCCTCGAAAAAGACCGCGACAAACGCCCGCAAACCGCGCGTGAGCTCGGCGCTGCGCTGTCGCCATTTTCGTCGCAACGAACCTCGCTTTGGGACGGCGAAACGGAACGCGTGACGGGTCAGAATTTGGGCGCGCAAGCGGCGAAGGCACCCGTCAAAGCGGGCGTGATCACGACGATGGAACCATCGTCGCGACCGAATCAACCATCGGCCGACGCGAAAATCCAAACCCCGAGCCTCGCGGCGTCGCTCGAGCCGGCGAGACCGCGATCGCGCGCCGCAGTCATCGGAGGCGCAGCGTTCGCCATCCTCTGCGTTGTCGGCGTCGGCGTCGGCTACGCGGCAACGCGGCCGAGCAAGACGGCCCAAGCCGTTCCCATCACGGCGACGAGCGTCGAAACCGCGACGACCAACGCATCGGTCGCGCCGCCGCCACCCGCATCGGCGATGGCAATCCTCGCCGCAAGCGCGCAACCTTCGGCAACGTCATCGGCCCCCGCTTCCGCAGCTCTCGCACCGTCGTCCATCACGACGACGTCCGCTCCGAAAGCTTCGTCACACTCGCGTGCCGACGCCGGCGCGCCGCATGTCGGGGGCGCCGCATCCGCTCCACCCGCAACATCGAAACCCGCGGGCGGTCTTTTCGATCGGCCCGAATGATCGCCCCGAAAGAGGTCCTTTACGTATGAAGCTTCGGTTTAGAGTTGCCTCGATCGCCCTGATTTCAGCCCTTCCGATGATTGCGCCGAAACCTGCGCACGCTCAGAGCGCCGAGGATCAGGCTGCCGCGCGCGACCTTTTCGACGAAGGAATGCGTCTCTACAACCTCAAACAATATCCAGATGCGTGTCCGAAATTCGAAGCCAGCTTGAAGCGCTATAGCGGCATCGGCACGCGCGGAAAGCTCGCCGAGTGTTACGAGCAAATCGGAAAAACCGCGAGCGCTTGGGCATTGTGGAGCGAGGTCGCGGCGTTCTCGCACAAGAACATGGAGCCCGACCGCGAGGCCTACGCGAACGAGCACGCGAATGCCCTGGTGCCGACGCTTTCGCATTTGACCGTGAAGATTGCGCCCGCGAACAAAGTGGCCGGCCTCGTCGTAAAACGAAACGGCGAGGCGATCGACGACGCGGCGTACGGTTTGGCGATCGCAGTCGACCCGGGAACACTCGCCATCGAAGCATCTGCGCCTGATCACAAAGCGTTCACGCAATCCGTCGAGGTCGCGCCGCAAGCCGCCGTCGTCGTCGAAATTCCGTTGCTCGAGTACGCGCCGCCACCGCCCGTGCAGATGCCGCTGGATCGACCGAACCCGCCGCAAAGGCCCTGGCAAAAGCCCGTTGGAATGATCGGCGTCGGAGTCGGCGCGGCAGTGCTCGTCACCGGCGGAATTTTCGGGCTCGTGGCGAGCAGCAAATGGAGCAGCGCATTCAGCGAGGGGTGCTCGCACAGCAACAACGTCTGCACCACGCAGCCGGGATACGACGACAGCCACTCTGCAAATACGTTCGCCACGCTCGCCAACGTCTTCGTCGTAAGTGGCGTCGTCGTCGCTGGAGCCGGCGCCGTTCTTTGGATCACCGCGCCGAAAGAAAGCTCGGAAGCCGCGAGCCGTTCGGCATCCATCGGCATCTCGCCGATCTTCACGCCCGGCGGCGCCGCGCTTTCAGTTCACGGAAATTTGTTTTAAGTTTTTCGCGGATCGCAAATCGGCTTGTTTTTACGGCCAAATGCGCACGACTAGGATGCCGGCCGATTGTTGGGATCCGACGGCGATGATGCGTCCATCGGGTGCGATCGCAACGTCGTAAAACGATCGATAGGGAACCGTCATGTTGACGCTGTGGTCGGCGAAGAAGACCACGCCGCCGTCGTCGAATGCACGATCGAGCACGGTCGGCGCGGTCAACCGGAGCACCCACGTGTAGTGATTGAACGAGCCGCCGCCGTA
>JBDTFL010000092.1:0-5248 GCA_039937955.1 Polyangiaceae bacterium
CTCGAGCTCATCGCCACGCTCGACGGTTACGCGACGAAGCGCTCGGTGGTTCTGCCGGACGCTACCTGGGACAAAGGCTCAGATGGCAAGCCGCGTTTGGAGACTGCGATTCAGCTCGACACGCTCCCGAAGCATCATGGAAAAACGGCGGCGGACACATGGCCAGCTGCGGAAGCCGGAAGCGATGTCGGCGGAAAAGGCGATCCCGGAACCTTGCACGTAGTCTCCGCTCCCAAAGGCGCCGAGGTTTGGATGGTGGCTGGCGGCGGTCCTGAAGCACAAATCGACGACATTCCGTGCGGTGACGTCGACGTGCTGCTCGGCGGTCCTGGCCCGTACAAGAAAAAAATCCACGTCAAGGCGGCTGATTTTGCGGCTGGTGATCCGGCGCCGAACGGCGACACGATCAAAATCGCCCACGTCAGCGCGAAATAGGCTCGGACGCCTGCGCGTAGCTCGTCTTTTTGATCTACGCTCGGGTCATGCACGAGCAAGACATGGCGATCGTGAAAGCGCTCGTCCCCGTGGCCTGGGCCGACGACATTTACGACGCAAAAGAGAAAGAGACGCTCGAAGCGCTCCTCGAGGCGTTCGAAGCAACCGAAGACGAGAAGAAAAATCTTCGCGAGTATGCGGCAACGAAAAAAACGATCGAAGACATCGATCTGCAAGAGCTCTCGTCGGATGATCGACGCCTGCTGTTGCAACATGCCGTGCTCTTGACGTTCGTGGACGGCGAGCAAGGCGCAGAAGAAAAAGCGTTTCTCGAAAAATTCGTCGAGAAGCTCAAGCTGCCGGCCGACGAAGCAAAAGATCTCGTCGAGTTTTCAGCGCAGCGCGCGAAGCGTCTGCTCGATCTGCTCTGACCTAGTTTTGTGATGTCGCGACGGGCGGAGCCGCGTTTGGCTTCGTCTCTGGCGACGCAGGCTGCGGCGGCGTTTGCAAAAGCGCGACGACCACGTCCGACAATTGACCGACCACATTGCTCGCCGCTCCGACGATGGATTCGGTGCTGCCTGAGCAAGGCGCGCGCAGCGTGACGGTCCTCGATGCCTTGGGGCCGCTGCCGTTCACCGGCTCGACGGCGACTTGCGCGACGAGCACGACGTCGCCTTCGTCACCCACATCCATGCGCTCTACATTGATTTCGACCAGGGAATCTGGGCTCATTTCGAGCGCGCCGCCTTCCGAGAAGAAAACGCTCGACGGGATGCGTGCGCTCAAATCCTCGGCAATCACGCGTCCGAGCATGTCGCTGAGCGGCTCGCCCCAGCGATCGTCCGGCGACAATTTCAGCTTGTGATCCGTCACGCGTTTCACGATCGACTCGCGATCCAAATATCCGGCGAGGCCCGGCTTCCGGATCTCGACGAGGTGCGGAGCGACGCGCTGCGTGCCGCCGGTGGTCGGTGCCAGCGCATAATAGTTTGGCTCGGACGACGTGCCGCATGCCACGAGCGGCAACGCGATCAAAAAAACAAAAAGCGATTTCCGCATGGGACGCGTTCCTTGCAGTCTCCGCGTGGGACGGGTTCCCTTCGGGCTCATTTCCCACCCGTCTTCGGTCGGCCTTGCAGGAGCGATTCGGGATGACGATCCAAAAAGTCGGCGAGTAGGCGAACCGACCGCGCCGTGTCGGTCGCCTCGCTGAGCAGTTGTTGCAAGCCATGATGCATGTCGGAATTTTCTCCATAGCCGTTCGCCCCGAAAGCCGCGTTCGCGCGTTCCACCGCTTGTTGCATTTGCTCGGCAATCGCCGGCAGTCTCTGCAGAAGAGGCGTCGCGCCCGCGTTCGCTTTCGTCACTAGATCTTTCGCTTGCGTCATCGTTTGCGAAAGTTGCGCGAGCGCATTTTTCATGTCGGGCCCGCCGACGGTTTTGTTCAGCGTGATGAGCGTTTCGTTCACGTTGTTGCCGATTTCTTCGAATGGAATTTTGTCGAGCTTCGCCGCAACATCGCTGAGTGCCGACGTGATGCCGTCGAGACCGCCCGCTTGGCTGGGCACCACCATCGCGTCGCCTTCGAAGCCCACCTCGGTTTTTTTCGAGCCCGGCACGTACTGCAGCGAAATCACTTTTTGCCCGGTGATGAGGCTCGGCGAATCCAGAACGACACGCAGACCTTTTGCGACGAGCTTTTGCATCACGTCGGGCGTGATGTCGTCGTCGCTTTTGTCAGGTGTGACGCGTTCCGGTTGCACGTCGAACGCAACGCGAACACGCATGTGCGCATTGGCCGCGTCGTAGACGATGGCGATATCGCGCACGGTGCCGACCTGCACTCCGAAAATTTGAACGGAGGATGCGCGCGACAGGCCTTCGATCGACGTCTCGAAGTACGTGACGAAGTGATAATTTTTCGTGTACTGCGCGGCGTCAGCGCTCGCCTTGTCGTCGTAGAGCGTGAAGACCTGGTTCTCGGCGCTGGCCGGCTCGGTGTCCGTATGAGGGCGCGCTTCGAACGCGATTCCCCCGGAAAGCAAAGCTTGAATCGATTCGAGCTCGATCTTGAGCCCATCGGCTCCCATGCCCACCGACAAGCCCGACGCGTTGTAGAAGCGCGTGTCGGCATGCACGAATTTGTCGTAAGGCGAGCTCACGAAAATACGCAACGTGATGTCGCCCGCGCCGTCACCGATGTCGTAACCGAGCACCTCGCCGACGGTGATGTCGCGAAAAAAAATCGGCGCGCCGGCACTGAGTGAGCCGAGGTGCTTCGAGTGAAGAACGAACGTGCGCCCGGGTTGATCGGAGCGAACGCTGGGCGGATCCTCGAGGCCCGTGAAGTCTCGTTGCTTCTTGCCGCCGGGCGTTCCCGGATCGACTTGGATGTACGCACCCGACACGAGCGTTTCGAGACCGTTCGTGATCCCGGCCAAGCCGCCGGCGCCAAAGCGCGGACGAACCACCCAAAATCGAGCGTGATCCGTGACCAGCTCCCTGGCCTCACCGTTCAACTGCACCTTCACGATGACGTGCGAATAGTCGGAGGCGAGCACGACGTCGTTCACCGTTCCGAGATTCACGTCTTTGTAGTGAACCTGCGTTTGACCCGCTACGAGACCGGCGGCCGTTTTGAACGTGAGCGTGATCGTCGGTCCTTCGCTCGTTATCGAGTGCACGCCCAAATAAATGACGAGGGCGGCGGCGACGATCGGAATGAGCCACAGCGGCGAAAACCTTCCGTGCACTTTGGTGCTGGCTTCGGGCACTGTGCCTTTACGCCCATCACCGTTCGTCTGCGGATCTCGCAGTGCCGGCGCGTTCGCGTTGCCGTCTTTCACCTCGAGGTTGTTGCTCATGTGACTGCTCCGTACCGCGCATGAACATCCGCGCGATGGTCTTCTTGTCCTTCAGGATTCGCGGCGTCCCACATCGTTCGCGGATCGAAGAATTCAGTGGCCAACATCGTGAGAATCACGACGCTGCAAAATGCAAACGCCCCGTTGCCCGGAAGAACCGTCGCAAGAAATCCGAGGCGCACCACCCCCACCAGCGTGGTGAGCATGAAGATGTCGATCATCGACCAGCGGCCGATGACGTTGATCAAGCGGTAGAGGCGCGTTCGGAGCAGCAGCCACCGCGAAGAGCCCATCCGCGTCGTGACCAGCAGCATCGCGAGCACGCCGGCTTTGAAAAGCGGCACCACGACGCTCGCGGTCAAAACCAAAATTGCCAGCGGCCAAAGGTGCGCCTCTGCGAGCTCCACGACGCCGTTGATGATGGTGTGGGGTCCGCCTTTTCCGAGTTGCTGCACGGTCATGACCGGCAGCGCATTGGCGGGCAGATAGAGAATGACGCTCGTGACCAAAAGAGTGGCTGCGCGCATCCATCCGTTGGGTTTTCGTGCGTGCACGATGTGATTGCAGCGTGGACATTTGGCGCCGCCCGGAACGCGGCTCACGAACTCGCAAACGTCACAACCCATCGGCTGGCCGGGCGCTTTGGCGTTGTGATACGAGCGCAAATGGTGCGGATCCATCTGGCGCCACACGGCATCGGTGTCGAGTGATGCGTCCGCGGCGACCGTCGCCAGCATCGCGCCGAACAGCGCGTACATCGACAAGCCGACCTGAACTTGCGCGAGAGCCCCGAGACGCGTGTACGCCACGAATGCGCCCAACAAGAAGACGTCGATCATGGCCCACGGCATCAACTTGTGTCGCCAGCCGAACAGCCAAGGAAGTGCCGGATGCTGGGGCGCGTACTTCAGGCCGACGAGCACGCCGATGTGAATCGCCAGCTTGATCCCCGGCGCTACGACGAGGAGCAGGACGACGATGAACGCGAGAATGTGCATGCCGCGTTTGTTGAGCATGTCCGGCCCGCTGAAGAGATCCGAGGTCACGGAACGACCTGCGGCCTGCAGCTCGAAGAAGGGGAGTGAGAGTGCGTACAAGAACAGCGTCGCACCGATCACCGCGCACACGAGCGAGAGCGGAAGGTGATCTTCTTGAACGCGCCGAAGCACGTTTCGGCAACGGCCGCACTTCGCCTCTCCACCGTTGACGAGCTCAGGAATGGATTGGAAGAGGCCGCATCCTCGGCATTCGCGCAGCTCACCACGGGCGTGCGTTGACTTCGCGCGAACGCGTCTCCAACGTGATTTCCAACTCGCCACGAGTCGCCTCAAGCAATGCGCGTGCGCGTCTTCATTGGGCGACGCGCACACACAAAGCAGCCAAAAAACTAGCGTATTTCGACGCGTGAGCGATTCGATCCCGCTGCCGCGATTTGTCACAGCGAGCGATTGCGCTCAAGTGCGCGCATGGTTGCCTGGACAAATCCGGATCGGCGCGATACGAAAATCGTCCTCAACTTTTTGCCATTGGAGTCGTCATGAACAAGCTCGTTTCGATGATTGGTCTTGCTGCAATTTCGGCGTCGCTCGGAATGATCGGCGCATGCTCGAGCTCGTCGAGTGACGACTCGGCGGCCGGAGGCGACTCGGGCGCGGATACGTCCGCAACGCACGACAGCGGAGTCGTCGACACCGGCATCGCGGCTGACACCGGTAGCGGCAACCCGGACGACACGTGCACGGCGATGTCGACCGCGGCCACATGCCAGAAATGCTGCGGAACGAACCACGCGTCAGGCGGCACCGTGGCCACCAACGCTGCGATCGCATGTGCATGTCACGACACCGGCGTGGACGGCGGCGCGGATGCCGGCGTCGATGGTGGTGCGGGTCCGTGTGCGGCGGCATGTGCGGCCACACTCTGTGCTTCGACGCCGGCGACCCCCG
>JBDTFL010000093.1:0-2685 GCA_039937955.1 Polyangiaceae bacterium
GCTGCGCCCGGATGCTCACGCGCAATCTTCACGCTCTTGATCGTGACCGGCGTGACCGGTGACTCGCCGTGCACGGGGACCGCGGCGATCGCGTGGACGGTTTCGACCGGCGAGCACTCGCCGAAGATCGTGTAGCTGCGATCGAGATGCGCGGCGGCTGCGTCGGTGATGAAAAATTGCGCGCCGTTCGTGTTCGGTCCGCGATTCGCCATGCAGAGCAAGCCCGCGCGATCGTGTTTTGCACCCCAGAGCTCGTCGGGGATGACGTAGCCGGGCTCGCCGCTGCCGTTGCCCTTCGCGTCGCCGCCTTGAATCATGAAACCCTGGATAATGCGGTGAAACGTGGTGCCGTCGTACGCGGGCTTGTTCACCCATTTGCCGGTCGGATCTTTCCAAGTTCGTGTTCCGGTGGCCAGTCCGACGAAATTCGCGGTCGTGATCGGCGTGTGATCCTCGTAGAGCTTGCAGCTCATCGTGCCGTTCGACGTGTCGATGGTCGCGAGCAGCGCGCCGGTTCCCGTGATGCCCTTCGTGGCGTCGGCGAGTGAAAATTGTCCGTTGAACGGATCGCCATTCCCGCTCGCGCCGGTGGCCGCCGTTGTTCCGGAGAGCTGACCATAGAGGCCTGCGCCGGTCGCGGCGTTCGCCATTCCGCTCGCGGCGCTCTGCGGGCTGTCGGGCTCGGCCGGGGTGTCTTTGGTGCAGCCCAACATCGAAAGCTGCGTCATGAGCCCAATCGTTAACAGTCCAGTCAACGCCGTTCGCATTGTGATCTCCTCAATCTCGCCTTCAGTTTACGGGCAACCGAATCTTGTCGCCGGCCTTCACGCCATGGCGGCGCGACCAACCTGCATTCACCTCGAGCACCCATCGTGACGGACAGCCGATGCTTCGCGGCTCGTCGTTCAGCACCGGCACGTTCTCGAGAATTCCGACGATCCGCCCATTTTCGTCGATGTACATCATGTCGAGCGGAATACATGTATTATGCATCCAAAATTCATGGTCTTTGGTGACATGAAGATTGAAGAGCATCCCGTGGGCTTCCGGCATGTTCATCCGGAACATGAGGCCACGTTCGGATTCTTGATCGGTGGAAGCGACCTCGACCTCGAGCGCAATGCCGTGCACGTCGATCGTGCGCGTGGTGAATATGGTGCTCGGCGCCGGATCCTTCGGGCAACGCGTGGGAGGCGCCGCGGTAACCGCAGGCGGCGGTGTTACGGGCGTCTCGCGAATGCAAGCGGATGCGGCCGGAAGCGTGGTTGCAGGCGCTTCGTCGGACGCCGCAGAATTTACCGCGTGCGGTGATGTGCTCGGCGCCGCGCTGGGATCGATCCAAACGTCGGTAGTGCTCACCGGCTCGGCGGGCGCGCGATTGCAGCTCGCCGCCAAAACCGAAAAACCAATCGCGCTAGCGACGAGGGCTCGAAACACGAGACGCTTTTAACACAAAAGCGAAAAGCCGAGCGAGGGGCAGACGTGCAAGGGAGGAGAGGCGCGCGCACAAAATCAAAACGGCACCGCACAGGAGGCCCGGGGGGGGAGAGCCTTCCTTCGCGGTGCCGATCGGTCTCTTTGCGATGCTCGTGCCAACCCGCGTCATTGAAGAAACGGCAACAATTGACGCGGTCGTCTTTGACTGTCGTTCAGATCTGAAAGGAACCGTGCAACGCTGATTTCAGAACTGAAGAAATTCAGCGTTCCTAAGCCTCTTTATGCGTGCAACCTACACCTTTTGGAGGTGAGACCCTTTGCGTCAGTTTTCGGATTTTGTGGCTCGTCTCAGGTCTGACTCGAGGATGCTGCGCTCGCTTTGAGACCGCTGACGCCGGCTTGATGAACCTTGCCCGGCAGCGCGCGACCGAGCAGCTTCTCCGCCATTCGAGCAACCTCGACCAGCTTCTCCAAATCGACGCCCGTCTCGATTCCCATTCCGTGGAGCATGTAGATCAGATCCTCGGTGGCCATGTTTCCTGCTGCACCAGGCGCATATGGACAGCCGCCCAAACCACCGACCGCAGAATCGAGCTCCGCAACGCCGAGCTCGAGGCCGGCGAGAATGTTCGCGAGCGCGGTGCCGCGCGTGTCGTGCATGTGCATGGCCACGTTTTTCACGGGAATTTCCGCTAAAATCAGCTCTAGAATTTTTTTGGTTTGGAGCGGCGTCCCCACACCAATCGTGTCGCCGAGCGAAATCATGTCGGCGCCCATGTCGCGAAGCTCCTTCGAAATCGCAAGCACGCGTTTCGGATCGACCGCGCCTTCGTACGGGCAACCCCATGCCGTCGAGACGTACGCACGTGTGCTCATTCCTGCGGCGCGGGCCTTCGGAATCACCTCACCGAAGGTCTTGAGCGATTCAGCGATGGTCTTGTTCGTATTTTTTTTGTTGTGCGTTTCGCTGGCGCTCATGAACACCGCGATACTTTTCATTCCGGCGGCCTGCGCGCGCTCCAAGCCGTGGAGGTTCGGAACGAGCGCAGAAAACGCCGGACCGTTCGGAGCGGCAGATTTCATCATCGCGCTCGCCACCTCGTCGCCGTCCGCGAGCTGAGGAATCCAATCTTTCGCGACGAAGCTCGTGATCTCGATTTTCGATAGACCCGTAGCCACGAGCCCCTCCAGCAAACGGAGCTTGTCGGCGAGCGGAACGATTGTTTTTTCGTTTTGCAGCCCGTCTCT
>JBDTFL010000094.1:0-3111 GCA_039937955.1 Polyangiaceae bacterium
CGTGATGCGATCGCCGCACTTTCGAATGCGGAGCACCCTGCGATTCGCGCGCAGGCTGCGATCCTCTTCGCGCTCGCTGGCGATCCGGAGCGCAGTCGTCAGCTCGTTGCAGAGCACACGGCTTCGACCTGGGAGCGTGGAGCACTCGCATTTCTCGCGCTCACCGAGGGTGCGCACGAAGAGGCACGCAATCGCTTCACCGCCGCCACGATCGGAAAGCGCGGTCAACACGGAGAGATGCCCGGCACGCTCGCGGTCTTCGATTTGCTGCTCGCTGCAACTTCGGATCGCGCAGAGGATCTGCATCAATTGCCGACGCGCATGCTGCGGTGCAAACGGCAGCTGAGCGTGCATTTCGGTGCGCGTTCGGCGATCGAGGATCTCGCCAGGTTTCGGATGACCACGCACACCCAAGGCTTCACGCCCGACACGACGACCTGGATCGACGCGCTCATCGTCGGCCTCGTGCAGCAGTGGACGCACCGGAAATTCACGGTTGGCGCAGAGCTTTTGCGTCATGCCGTCACCGCCAAAAAAAATGGCTACGCTTGGATCGCTGCCGAGCTCGAGCGCGTCACCAAAGGCCTGAAAAAAGGCTCTTTGCTCGGCCTGCTCGGACAGAAAGAAAGTTGGGAGCTCGCGCTCGACGCAATGACCAGTGCGAGCGCCGCTGCGTCGGAGACGACCTCCGCGACGCGTGCACCACGCGAAGATGCGGAGCTTTGGTGGGAGCTCGGTATCTACGTCGCAACGGTTCAAGCGGACGCGTATCTCGTCACGCGCCGTTCTGCGAAAGGGAAAAAAGTTTCGCTCGCGCAACTGCGAAGCGGCACCGCGGTCGCGCTCGGAGATCAGGATCGCCGCATTTTGCAGCTACTCGAAGGTCCGAAAGCGCGCACGTACAACAGCCCCCCGCTGTCGACGCTCCTCACGTTCGTCGGTCATCCGCACGTTCGTAATGCAGCTGGCGCCCCGCTCACCATTCGCCGCAGCGAGCCGACGTTGCGCGTGGAAGAGACGCCGAACGGCGCAAGAATTACGTCGTCTCCGAGCACGTTCGACAGCGATGGCATCGCGGTCACCGACGATCGCGCCGGCCACATCACGGTGTTCGTTCGCTCGCAGCAAGCCGGAAAAATCCTCGCGGTCGTTCCAACCGGCGGGCTTGCGATTCCGAAGGAAGGCCTCGCGCGCATGTCGGAGGTGCTCGGTGCGCTCAGCAATGCGCTGACCATCGAAGCGTCTGCCGGCCTCACGAGCGAGACGATCGCTGGGGACCCGCGCATCAACATTCAGCTGTTTCGTGCGGGGGGTGGTCTTCGCGTGCGCTTGCGATCGGTGCCGGGTGGAGCTTCCGGACCTGCGCTGCGTCCAGGTGTACCGCCCATCGAGGTCGTGGTTCACGCAGACGGCGTGCTCAAACGAGTCACGCGCGATCTGGACGACGAGCGCGCGCGTGTCGAACGGCTGCTCGGATCGTGCCCGATCCTCGCGAGCCTCGAGCAGGATGGTGACGACCGAATCGCGCCCGAGCTCGCAGCGTGTCTCGAGCTTCTCATCGAGCTCGAAGCCAATGCCTCGGACGCGGTCATTGCGTGGCCGGCCGGAAAATCGCTCCGTGCACCGAGTGTTCGATCGGCGACCGATGTGCGCATTCGCGTGAACGGAAGCACGTCGTGGCTGACCATCGAAGGCGAAGTTCAGGTCGACGAAGATCGCGTGATCGACATGCGCGAGCTGCTTGCCGCGTCCTCACGCGGCACCGGACGCTTCGTTCCGATTGGCCCCGACGAATGGATCGCGCTCACCGAAGAATTGCGACTCAAGCTCGAAGGGCTCCAGCGACTCGACGGTCTCGCGGCCGGCGGAAAAATGTCGACGGCGCTTCTTCCGACAGTCGACGACCTCGTCGAAGGGCTCGACGTAACCTTCACCAAGGATTTGGTGAAGCTGCGTGAAAGCCTGAAAAAAGCAGGCGAACGGCCGATCGCGGTACCACCTGATCTCAAAGCAGACCTCCGCGATTACCAACGCGAGGGCTTCGAATTTCTCGCGCGCCGCACCGGTGTCGGGCTCGGCGCTTGTTTGGCCGACGACATGGGGCTCGGCAAAACCGTGCAGGCGCTCGCGCTGCTCTTGCATCGCAAAAACGAAGGACCTGCCCTCGTCGTCGCACCCACGAGTGTTTGTCGTAATTGGGAAGCGGAGGCCGCGCGATTTGCGCCGTCGCTCACGTTCCGCCGGTTCGGTGACGACGATCGCAAAGCCACCATCGACAGCGCACGGGCGGGTGACGTCGTCGTGATGTCGTATGCGTTGCTGGTCGCCGAAGAAGAGCTCGTCGCGAGTCGCACGTGGGGAACGATCGTCTACGACGAAGCGCACGCGCTGAAAAACGCGAGCACGAAACGCTGGGCCGCAGCGCACGCGCTCTTGTCGAACGCATCGATCGCGCTGACTGGAACGCCGGTGGAAAATCGCGTCGGCGAGCTGCATGCGCTGCTCGATCTGCTCGTGCCGGGGATGCTCGGCAGTCGCAACGCGTTCGAGCGCGTGTTCGGCGGGCCGATGTCGGAAGGCGATCGTCAATCGGCAGCGCAGCTTCGTAAGCTCGTGCGCCCCTTCGTGCTGCGTCGCTCGAAAGCGCAAGTGCTCTCCGAGCTACCGCCGAAAACGGAGATCGTTCGCGTGGTGGTACCCACCGCCGAGCATCGCGCGTTTTACGACGCAGTGCGCCGACGGGCGATCGATCAGATGACCACCGCACGCATCGCGGACCGTTCCAACGCCGGTCGCGCGCGCATGCAGCTACTCGCGGAGATCATGCGTCTCAGGCGATCGGCGATCGACCCGCGCCTGGTCGGTGGTGAGGATGCACCACCCGGATCGAAGATCGAAACGCTGGTCGACCTGGTGCTCGAGCTCCGCGACGAAGGCCGGAGGGCCCTTATTTTCAGCCAGTTCCTCGAGGTGCTCGATCTCGCGCGCGCGGCGCTCGAGGAGAAGGGCATCACGTGTCGACGCCTCGACGGCACCATGTCGGCCGAAGCACGCAGCATCGAGGTCGACGCATTTCAAGGCGGCACCGGTGATGTATTTCTTTTGAGCCTC
>JBDTFL010000095.1:0-4193 GCA_039937955.1 Polyangiaceae bacterium
GTGGAGTGAAAAAAATAGTCTTCGTGCTCGCTGCAGCCGTCGCATTTTCACAAGTCGCAAACGCAGCAAGGCCGAAGAAGAAAAAATATCCGGCGGCGGCATCTCCGGCATCCGCAACACCGGCAGATTCGTCGTCAACGGCCGCCGCACCGACGTCAGCGCCCACGCCAGTTGCAGCGGCATCCGCTTCCCCAACGGCAGATGCGCCCGCGGTTCCGAACGTGTCGATCGACAACGGCGCAAACCCACAGCCCACGCCGCCATCGAGCATGTCACCGAACGACAAAGAACCGGTGCCATGTCAGGGCGACAACTGTCCGGGTGACCCGTTCGATATCTCGAGCGTGTTCGGCGTGCGCATCAGTCTTTTGCACAACGGCGGGCTGCAGAACAAAACGACGTTTGGTGTCACGGCCCACGGCGCGGGCGAGACCTACCGCACGTACAAGCTTTTTTCGCTTCGCACGTCAGCCATCGCGGGGCTAGGCGGCGGCTCGGGCGGGCTCGAAGGGGCGCTCGGCGGAACTCTCGCACTCGGAATTCGCGTCCCGGTGTCGCCACATCACGGGCCGATCATTCGCGTCGGGCTCGGGGGCGAGCTGCTCGGAAACAGCCAATTTTACTACTCGCACATCGATCTTCCGCTCGCCGAGATTGGTTACCAGTACATCAACGGCCACACCATTTTCGAAATCGGCGGACGCGGCGCATCGCTCATCACGGGCCGTTACAACACCGGCGACAGCTTTCGTCGCGAGCTAGGAACGAGCCTCGAGGTCGGCGGATATCTCGCGGCGCACGGATCGCTCGGTCGGGTCGACGTGAATTTCATGCACATCGCCGCCACGCCCGATCCTGGAACCGGTGTCGACGTTTTGCGGGGCGCCGCTTGCGGGTACGTCACGCCCAAAGTCGCGATCTGCGGCGACGGCATGTTCATCCACGGCGACGAGCAACCGCCGATCATTCCGGCGGGTACACCGCCGCTCGTGATCAACACGTCGTCGACATCGATCTACGGCGGTCTGCTGGTCGGCTTCGCCATCAATTAATCGCGGCATTGAAGTTGCGCTGCGATCGGAATTGCGACTAGCTCGAGATGATTTTCGCGTAGAGCTGCGCGTCGACGTTCGCGCCGCTCGCGACACATACAACATTTTTATTCGTAAATTTGGCTCGATTTGCGATCAGCGCGCCGACCGACAATGCGCCGGTGGGCTCGACTTGCAAATGTAGCGCGCTGAAAAGCAATCTCACGGCTTCCGCGATTTCGTCTTCGGTGACCTCGACAATTTCGGTCAGGCCGTCGCTCAAGATTTCGAAGTTGAGCTCGCCGAGTGAGAGCGTGCGCGCGCCGTCGGCAATGGTCTGCGGCTCGGACTCGTTGGCGACGCGTTTTTTTTCGCGGAGCGATCGTGATGCGTCGTTGGCGATTTTGGGCTCGGCTCCGACAACCAACGCGCTCGATTTTTTCTCATCACGCGCGACGACGATCCCGGATGAAAGTCCACCGCCGCCGACTGGTGCGAGGATCACATCGGGTGAAAGCGCTTCTAGGATTTCGAAGCCGAGCGAAGCGTTGCCGGCGATCACGAATGCGTCGTCGTACGGCGAGCAGCTGCGTGCGTCGGGGATTTTCTCGGCGAGCTCCGCGAGTCGTGATGCGCGTGAGACTTTGCCGACGTCGATCATGTCGACATCCGCGCCGTAGCTTTTCACCGATTCGATTTTCACCGCCGACGATGTGCTCGGCATGATGACGGTGCATTTTTTATGGGTGAGCTTTGCAGCACGCGCGAGCGCCGCTCCGAAATTTCCGGAGGATGCGGTCACCAAATGCGACTCGGTCGTGTGTGTGGCAACGCTGATGGCAGCCCGGAATTTGAAGCTCCCCGTGTGCTGAAAGGTTTCGCTGGCGACCACGATTTTCGCGCCCAGAATTTCGTCGAGCTTCTCGGATCGCAGGAGCGTCGTCTTATTTAAGTACGGCGAAATTTTCGCGCGCACGCTCGAAGCCGAGCTACGCGCAGGCGTCAAGAGATCGAGCGCATTTTTCACGCGCAGAAGTTACCACGCGCTTCGCGTGATACACTCTTGCATGGCGTTCAAACCCCTCCCGCTCGAAGTCTTCCAGAAGCTTCCGAAGACCGACCTTCACGTTCACCTCGACGGCTCGCTTCGTCTCTCGACGATCCTGGAGCTCGCAGACAAACAGCGCGTCGAGCTTCCCGCACACGACGAGGATGGTCTGCGCGAGGCGATGAATCTCGGCAAGAACTGCGGCTCGCTCGTCGAATATTTGAAGGCGTTCGACGTGACGTTGCGCGTGATGCAAACCGAGGACGCGCTCGAGCGCATCGCGTACGAGCTCGCGGAAGACGCCGCCGCAGAGAATGTAAGATACATGGAAGTGCGTTACGCGCCGATGCTCCACACGCGTCGCGGGCTGAAGCTCACGAGCGTCGTCGAGGCGGTCCTCGCAGGTCTCCGCGCAGCGCGTACCGATTTCAAAATCGAGTCCAATATCATCATCTGCGGAATTCGAAACGTGTCGCCCGAGAGCAGCCTCGAAATGGCCGAGCTCGCGGTTGCCTACAAAAATAGGGGTGTCGTCGGTTTCGATCTGGCCGGCGCCGAGTACGACCATCCCGCAAAACACCATCGCGCGGCATTTCAATTGGTCCGCGACAACAACATCAACGTCACCATTCACGCCGGCGAAGCGTACGGTCCCGAGTCGATCGCGCAGGCCGTGCACGTGTGCGGCGCGCATCGCATCGGTCACGGTTGTCGCTTGCGCGAGAACGGCGATCTTCTCAACTACGTGAATGATCACCGCATCGCGCTCGAGTGTTGCCCGAGCTCCAACGTGCAAACGGATGCCATACGCGGCCTCGCGTCACATCCGCTCAAGCTCTATTACAACCTCGGTTTGCGTGTGACGGTGAACACCGACAATCGTCTCGTCACCGACACTACGGTTTCGAAAGAGCTGTGGCTCTGTCACACGCAGATGGGCCTGGGTTTGAAAGATCTGAAACAGATCGTGCTCGCCGGCTTCAAGAGCGCGTTCCTGCCGTTTCACGTAAAGCAGCAGTATTTGCGGCGTGTGAGCGAAGAGCTGAACGCGTTCAACGAAGAGAGCGTGACCGAGCCACCGCCTGCGCCGCTTCCGGGAACGACGCCGCACTCGCCCTCTTCGAACTAGAACACATCTCATAACCGGGCTTTCGTAAGTGATCGGAATGATCCAAGTTTTTCGAAAGGTCTTTTAATTCGCGACGAGATCTGTTTGTAACGTCGTGATGGACCTAACGGATCCGCAGTGGGAAGCGATTCGGCAATTCGTTCCCGTCGAAGAGCAAGAAGGCACGACGAAGCGCGGCGGCAGGCCGTGGCGCGAGCCTCGCGATGTTCTTCACGGCATCTTGTGGGTACTCCGCACGGGAGCTCCGTGGGCCGATATGCCGGCGCGCTATCCGCCGTACGCGACGTGCCATCGACGGTTTCAGAAGTGGGAAAGCGAGGGCGTCCTCGATCGCATTCTTGAGGCAATCGCGCGCGATTTACTCGACCGCGGCAAGCTCGATCTCAGTGAAGCATTCATCGACGGCAGCCATGCCGGCGCAAAAAAAGGGGCCTTTTGGTTGGGAAAACTCGACGCGGCAAGGCGACCAAGATCATGGCAGTGGCAGACCGCAATGGTCTTCCTATCGCCGTCGGGATTGCGAGTGGCCAGCGCCATGAAACGCAACTCGTCATCGACACGCTCGCGGCGCGATTCGTAAGCGAGCTTCCCAAAAGACTCATCGGCGATCGCGCTTACGACAGCAACGGGCTCGACGCGTCGCTCGCGGAAATGGGCGTCGAAATGATCTCACCGCACCATCCAACACGAAAGACTAAGACCCAGGACGGCCGACCACTAAGACGGTACCGTCGACGCTGGCACATCGAACGACTCTTCGCCTGGCTTCAATGCTCGCGTCGCCTGATCACCCGCTTCGAGCATAAGGCTCACAACTTCCTCGCGTTTATCAAGCTCCGCTGCATCATACTTCTGCTTCGGCGGTTATGAGATGTGTTCTAGACGCAGAGGAATTGATGCAATCTCGCGGACTCGTCGGACGTGAGTGTTTCGGTCAACCAGGTTTCGAGCTCTGCGCTCTTGGTGAAAATTCTTCGTCGTCCCT
>JBDTFL010000096.1:0-12024 GCA_039937955.1 Polyangiaceae bacterium
CTGGCTTTGAATCCAGTTGTGCGCGGAGAATTCTTCCATCGCGTCTTCGTAAGATTTTTTCGCGTCGGCCGTGTAGTTCAACGACGTCTTCGGAGGCGGCGTCTCGCACGCGGTGACCGCAACGACCAGCGCGACCAACAGCCGAGCGACGCGCAGGCGTCCAGGAATAGATGGCTTCCGCATCGCGGGGCCCGTTCTACTTCATTTTTCGCCGCGCCAGCGCATGATAAGGCGCGGGAGCGGGCTTTTTTCAGCAGCGGCATGACGAACCGCGGTGCGCACGACGAGCCTTGTTTTCTCGACGAAATCAGCCGGCGCGTCGCTCGTAACGGACACGTCGCCGCTCGCTGCAATGACCGCTTCGAACCGAAATTCGCCGTCCGGAGTGACGATGAGCCCCGAGTACGAATCGAGATTGGTCGCGTTCTTGCCGAGCGTGAGCTCGATGCGAATTCCTTTTTCGGGGTGCGAGCCGGTGATGGGCATTGTAAAAAGGCGTCCGTGGAAAAGCACCCGATGACCCCCGAAGGATATGCGCGCTTGCGCGACGAGCTCCACAATTTGCGAACCGTGGAGCGCCCGAAGGTCATTCAGATGATCGCCACCGCGCGTGAGCACGGCGACTTGAAAGAGAACGCCGAATACCACGCAGCACGTGACAAGCAATCGTTCATCGAGGGTCGCGTGAAGGATCTGGAAGCGAAGATCGCGCTCGCAGAGGTCATCGATCCGGCCAAATTATCGGGTGATCGCGTGGCGTTTGGTTGTCGCGTCAAGCTCACCAACGCGGACACAGAGGAAGAAGTCACGTATCGCCTCGTGGGCGTCGAGGAGGCCGATCTCGCGACCGGCTCGATCGGAATCACGAGCCCGCTCGCACGGAGCCTCCTCGGAAAAGAGGTCGGCGACGAAGTGAAAATGAGAATGCCGGGGGGCGAACGCACCTACGAGGTGCTCGAGATTACGTTCGGGTGAAGCAGACTGACGCGCGGCCTGGCGGCGCGCGCTGGGTGGAGGCAGCGCGCTCGGCGAAGGCGTGGCTCTCGAAACCGACCGACGCGCAGCTCGAGGTCGTGCGCCAAGCGGCGCTTTCGATGAACGATGTCGTCCCCGAGGCGCAACGCGAGGCGTGGCAAAAATTGCTGCGCGGTTTGGATCGACAAGACGATCCGAAGAGGCGCGAGCGCATCGAAGCGCTCGTGCGGGCCTGCGCGCTGTTCGGAAATAAAACGAGCACGCCAAAACAAAATACGAAATCGAGCCAAAAACCCGGGACCGGAGGGAACCCGTCCGACGCGGAGCTGCCAGCGCTCACGTGGCAAGACTCGGTCGATCGGCTTCCCGGCATTGGTCCGACGCTTCGCTCAACGTTGGAGGAGCTCGGCATCGTCGCGATCGCCGATTTGCTCTTTGCGTTTCCGACTCGCTACGACGATCGGCGCGCGCCGCTTTCGATAAGCGATGCCATCGCGTTCACGAAAAAAGAAGGCAACCACGATCAGCGCGTGGTGATCTCGGCGGTGGTGGAGAGCTCGTCGGTGGTGCCGATGCGGGGTCGGCGGGCGGTGCGTTTGGTTCTTCGTGACGGCGGAACGAAGCTGCACGCGTGGTGGTTTTTCATGGCGCATGGCCCGCTCGCGATCGCGAAAGCCGGCGTCACGATCTTGCTTTCCGGAAAACTCGGTCTCGACGAGAAGAAACCGCCGCGGATCATCCACCCCGAAATCGCCTTGGATTTACCGGAAAATCGCACGGTCGTGCCGGTCGGGCCACGGCTTGGCGCTCCTCCGAAATTGATTCGCAAGGCGATCGCGCACGCGCTCATGAGCGGCGTGAAGATTCCCGACCCGATCCCCGCGAAGATCGCGGCGCGCGAAAAATTTCCGCCACTCGATGCGCTGCTCCGTGAAACGCACTTCGCACGCGACGCTGCCGGAGCGCCGATCGTTCCGTCCATTGAAACGCGTCGGTCCGCACTGGAGCGCATGGCGTGGGTCGAGGCTTTCACCCGCGCGCGCGAGCGGCAGCAGGGTGAAGCGGAGGGCGGAAAAGCGACGGCGCTCGGTTTGCCGATCGATCGCGCAGCGTCGGCGCGTTTGGTTGCGGAGCTCGGCTTTACGCTGACGCCTGCACAAAAGAAGGCGATTTCAGCGGTGTCGGCCGACATCGTCAAAGAAAAGCCGATGCGACGTTTGCTGCTCGGTGATGTCGGCACCGGAAAAACGGCGGTCGCTCTCGCGGCAGTTGCGCAATGTGTTGCGGCTGGCGCTCAAGCCGCGATCCTCGCGCCGACCACCATCCTCGCCGAGCAATACATGGATGCCGTCGCGCCTCTGGCTCGCGCAACAGGTGCTGCGATCGCGATGGTGGGCTCCGGCGCGAAATCTACTGAAAAGAAAAAACTGGAAGAGAGCTTGGCCAACGGATCGATCGCGGTGGCCATCGGAACGCACGCACTCTTCCGCGAATCGGTGCGGTTCAAAAAATTGGGGCTCGTGGTCGTGGACGAGCAACATCGGCTCGGCGTTGCGCAGCGTCTCGCTTTGTCGAAGAAAAAAGGAGATTCATCGCTGCAGCCGCATTTGCTGACCTTGAGCGCGACCCCCATTCCGCGATCGCTCGCGCTCGCGCTGCGTGGAGAGCTCGCCACGAGTCATCTCGCCGAGCGTCCGAAAGGTCGTCCGCCGGTCAAAACCGAAATCGTTTCAAGAGAAAATATCGCCGCGGTCGTCACGCGCATTCGTGAAGCGTGCGCTCGCAAAGAGCGCGTGTTCTTCGTGGCGCCGCGCATCGAGGTCGACGCGGAGGACGATACGACCGATCCATCCTACGGCGCGACGCTACGCGCGAAAGAGCTCGCGCAATTGGTCGCGCCGGTCAAAGTCGTCTTGGTTCACGGCGCGATGCCGCAAGCGGAACGCATGGCCGCGATGCGCGCGTTTCGATCCGGTGAGGCGCAGCTGCTCGTGGGAACGACGGTGATCGAGGTCGGCGTCGACGTCCCGCAAGCGACGCTCATGGTGATCGATGGCGCGGATCGCTTCGGTCTCGCGCAGCTTCATCAAATGCGCGGACGCGTCGGCCGAGGAGATCGCCCCGGTGTTTGCATCTTGATGCATGACGAGCCCATGACCGACGTGGCACGCAAACGCCTGCAAATTCTCGAGCAGAATGCGGATGGCGCAACGGTCGCGCGCGCGGATTTGGAGCTGCGTGGCGCGGGTGATCTCGGCGGCACGCGGCAGTCGGGCGTCGAAGAAGAATTGATTTATCTCGATCCGGCAAACCCCCCAGCGTGGCTCGCGCGCATCGATCAAGATGCGCGCGCGATCGACAAATCAGATCCCGGTCTCACCCAAGCAGCGCATCTTGCGCTTGCGCACTTCGTGAAGTCGGTGGAGCGCGCGCTCATCGTGCGCGCCGAAGCGGGTTGAAGTAAGGAAACCGCTCGCGTGCGTTTTCTGAAATCTCTTTTTGCATTGCTGGTCGATTGCGGGGCCATTCTCGCGGCGTGGGCGCTCTTGATTGCGGGCGAGCAGCTGGCGGTGGGATTCGGTTATCGCCGGTTGTTCGTCGGCACATGGGAAATGGGAGCCGCGCGCACGGGAGCCACGCCGATCGCGTTGGCTGCGCTACTTCCGATTGCATTTGCGATCGCACTCACGCGTCCGCTCTTCGAGGAAATTCAATTTCGTAACTTACCGCGGTTTTTGGCGGCATCGCTCGCCGGTGAATTGGCGATTTGGGTGGGTCTCGGCATCACGCATGGCCGTCATTTTGCGCGCGTGGAGCTTCGCGCAGGGTTCGTGGCTGCTTTGGCGCTCGTCGCCATCGCGTTCACCTACGCGTTCGCGCCCCGTCTGGTGAAGATGGGAAACGCCGCGCGATCACTCGTCGGATTTTTCTTGGCGAGCAGTGCTTGGCTGGCTGACGCGTTCATTTTGCCGCGTCTCTATCCGGCGTTTCACGCGGGCATGTTCGTCGTTCTTCTGACCTCGGGCGCGCTGCTCGCTCCGACGATTCGATCGTCGCGCGCGATTTCGATCTCCGTTTTGATCGTCGCGATTGGCTCCTGCGCCTGGGCACCACACGCGGCGAAGAAGCTCGCGCGAGCCGACAATTTACGCATCGTTCTGATCGACCACGCGCCGATCCTCGGTCGCGCAGTGAAGCTCGCCGCAAAAATTTGTCCGCCAGCGCCGCTCGACGAAAATTCGAACGTCGATGTTCCCGTTCTCGCCAACACGCATTCGCTCGACTGGAGCGGTGACGACATCATTTTGATTTCGGTGGATGCGCTGCGTGCCGACCATCTCGGCGTCTATGGGTCGACGCGCGGAACGTCACCGCACATCGACGCGCTCGCGAAGGAAGGCGTGGTGTTCGACGCTGCGTATTGCCCGACGCCGCACACCTCTTATTCGGTGACATCGCTCATGACGGGCAAGTACATGCGTCCGCTGCTCGCGCTCGCGCTCGGCGACGACTCCGAGACGTGGGCGGCGATCCTCCGTAAATATGGCTACAAAACCGCGGCGTTTTATCCGCCAGCGGTTTTTTTCATCGATGAGGACAAGTTCGCCTCGTTCGAAAATCGCAATCTCGATTTCGAGTACGCGAAGGTCGAGTTCGCCGATCCGTCACTGCGCGCGTCGCAAGTGGAGGCGTATCTGCAAAAAGCGCCACCCGACGTTCCGCTCTTTTTGTGGGTGCATTTCTTCGAGCCGCACGAGCCCTATGTGATGCATCCGGAGCATCCTTATGGTGGCGATCATCCGACCGACGTGGATGCGTACGACAGCGAGATCGCAGCGGCGGACGAAGGCATCGGAAATATCGTCGCGGCGATTCGCGCACAACGTCCGCGCGCGGTGATGATCGTCACGGCCGATCACGGTGAAGAGTTCGGCGATCATGGCGGTCGTTATCACGGCACCACCGTTTATGACGAGCAGGTCCGAGTCCCGCTGATCATCGTTGACCCTAAAATTCAGCCACATCGTGTGTCCGTGCCGGTTCAGACGATCGATCTCTTGCCGACCGTGATCTCGGCTTTGGGAATTCCGAAAGCACCGCGGATTCGAGGTCGAGATGACGGCGCCGCGATCGCGAAAGGGCCTGCGGACGACGGCTTTGCGTTCGCGGAGACCGACACGATGACGCTCGTCGCGAAGAAAAACGATCGCCTCGTATGCACGCGCGCGGTGGATGCATGCGCTCTCTTCGACACGTCCGTTGATCCGAGCGAGCAACACGACCTTGCCGCGGCAAATCCGGATCGCGTTCGCGAGCTTCGTGCGCTCGGAGTATCAGTCGCACGCGAGAACGGAAAATTCGAAGGCAAGGGATCCGATCTTCCGGATGCGTTGCGCCGTGGTGGTCAGGGCGACGTGAGCGCGGCCGAAGAAACGGCGGGCTTGCTCGACGACGCAAGACCGGACATTCGTCTCCGCGCAGCTGAAATTACGTATGATTTGCATTCGGTCGCTGCGGCGCCGTATGCGCAACGTGCCCTCGACGGTCACGATACGGATGCGGATGTCGCCGCGTGGTGCGCGCTGGCGCTCGTGCGCATGGGAATCCAACCTTCGCCCCTCGCCGAGAAATTGCTGAGTGATGCGCGCCCGAATTTTCGTCGAGCTGCTGCGCTCGCATTTGCAGAACGCGGTGATGCGCGCGGCGGCGCGGAGCTCGCGGCGTGGTGGCAAGCGGAAGGCGACAAGATCGATTACGTGCGTGCGCTCGACGTGCTCGCGGCGCTCGGAAAGATCCACGAAAAATCTGCGGTTGCCGTGCTCGTCGCTTCGCTTGGCGACGTGCGCATGCGTCCGTTCATCGCGGACGCGCTCGGTGGCATCGGCGACCCCAAAGCGCGCGCGCCGCTTCTCGATCGTTTGAAGGTCGAGCGCTACGTAACGATGCGTCCGCACGAAGCACGAGCGATTGCGTCGCTCGGTGGCAGCGCGGATTTGCCGGAGCCGCTCGGGCATTTTGCAGGAG
This sequence comes from Polyangiaceae bacterium, assembly GCA_039937955.1. Lineage (GTDB taxonomy): Bacteria > Myxococcota_A > Polyangia > Polyangiales > Polyangiaceae > JAICXU01. Next base: position 6,001 of record JBDTFL010000096.1, read on the forward strand.
GCGACGACCCGATGATGTCGGCGATTCAAATCCTGGCCGACGCGAAACAGCTCTTCGCTGCGCATGGCGGCTACGAAAATGCGACGCCGCAAAAAAGCGTATCGGTGACATTGGCCTCGCCCCGAAAAACGCCGCTTCGTTTGTTCGTGGTGACCGCGGCCGCCAATGATCCGATCACCGGATCTGCTGGAAAAATAGCCCTTTTGTCACCGCCACATGTTGATGGCGTGGTCGTCGCGTTCGATCTTCCGCCCTCTGATTCGGCGCTCGTGACCGTTGAGATCGCGAGCGCTTCGGGAATCACCGCGCTCTGGCTGGTTGGGAGAGATTGACCCCTGCGCGCCGGCACCATAAAAGAAGCGCTCGAGGGCTAAAACCGTGGCGGACGAACCGAAATCAGAAGATCAAAAAAAGTCCACCGACGCAGGCGACATGCCGGCGCATGTCGAGGCACCCGCAAACGAGAAAGCTCCGGAGCCCGACGACACCGATGCGGAGTCCGATTCGGACGCCGACGAGGCTTCGAGCAGCGCGGCAGGCGCCGAAAAGGGCGCCTCGCCGGACGCGATCGCGAAACGCCTGGAGGCCTTGGGCGATGGTGAGTCCGCAGAAGACAAAGCCTCGCGTCTCGAAGAAGAGCGGCTGATTGAGCGCCGCGCAAATGCGAACCAGAGAACGAAGAAAAAGGGGAAGGGCAAGTCCGGCCTTCAGGCTGCGGCATCCAAACGCCTGAGCGACGTCGGCACCAAGACCGCGCAAAAAAAGAGGCCGCGCTCCACAGGAACGGTCTCAGCTGCGAGCGATTTCGAAGGCGATGCGCTGCTCGAAAGAACTGGCGAGCTCGCGAAGTGGGCGAAGAAAAATCAGAAGGTCGTTTGGAGCGTCGTCGGTGTTGCAGCGGTAATTGGGCTTGGATTTGCGGGTAATTGGTACTTCCAGCACAAGAAGGACACCGCAGCATCCACAGCGCTCGAGTCAGCCGTTGCCGACGAACGTGGTCGCATCGGCGACCCGGCGAAGGACGACGACGAAGGTCCGAAAGATACGACGCCGATCTTCAAGACGCTGCAAGATCGACAAGACGCGGCGCTGTCGAAATTCAAAGACGTCACCGCAAAATTTCCGGGCACCGGCGCAAGCTACTTGGCGCGCCTTTCGGAAGGCTCGCTGCTGTTGGACAAGCACGACATTCCGGGTGCACAAGCCGCCTTCAACGACGTGAAAAATTCACCGCTCGCGAAGGTAGACCAGGAAGTGATGGGGCGCGCGCTCGAGCTCCTCGGTTTCACGTACGAGTACACCGCAGAAAACGGAAATCCCGCCGCTTACGACGACGCGCTCAAGGTGTACCGCGAGCTGGAAAATGCGGATGTTTTCGGTTTCCAAGAGCTCGGCATGTATCACCAGGCGCGCATCTATCAAAAGAAGGGCGACAACGACAAAGCGAAGGAGCTTTTGAAGAGCTGCTACGAGCGCGTGAACAAACCGGGAGAGAATCATCCGTTTCCGTTCCTCGAGAATCTCGCTGAGGATCGTCTGCGAGCGCTCGACCCGACCGCGCTTCCGCCGAAGCCCGTGAATCGCATGGGCGGCCCGGCCGGAAATCAGATGAGTGAAGCGCAGATGAAAAAGCTCATCGAGCAAATGCAAAAGCAACAAGCCGCGCAAGGTGGCGGTGGTGGTGGTGGCGGGCGTCACCAGTGACATTCGAGACCGAAGGGAATTCCGCCTTTGGGGCGCGCCACATGCTCGGACTGTCGAAACCCATCGCGCTGTTTTCGATTTGCGCAGCGGCAGCTGCTTGTGCGACGAGCGACACGTCGAATGACCGCGTAAATCCCGAGGTTCCGCTTTGGTACCATCGGCCCAGCGGCGCGATGCAAGTCGTTGTCGATCGCAAGCTTACGGCGGAGCCACGCAAAGTCGGTGAAGACTACGAACGCGGGCAAGCGGAGATCGATCCGATCCACAATCGCGTGTTCGTCGGATCGGCTGACCACGGTTTGTATGCGCTTCGCTCAGGCGACGGCAGCACGATCTGGCGCTTCGAAACACTGAGCTACGTGCAGTGCGAGCCATATTACGACGCCGAGCTCGACATGCTTTTTTTTGGATCGCACGACGGCGCCATCTACGCGGTGCATGCGCACGACGGATCGCTCGCGTGGCGTTTTTTCACGGGCGCCGAGGTCGGACGCCGACCGGCGCACGAAGGCGAAACGATCTTCGTCGCCAACGCGTCGGACCAACTTTATGCGCTCGACCGCCGCACCGGCGCGCTCAAGTGGCAAGCGCATCGCACGCCCGCGCTCGGAATGGAAATCGCGGGATACGCCGGCGCGACGTACGCTTTCGGAAAGGTGTATACTGCATATTCCGACGGCCACGTCGCCGCTTACGATCCGCGCACGGGTGACGAACGCTGGAGCCCCGTCGATCTCTCCGCCGACGCCGAGCAGCAAAGCGGCGGGATCGCTCCGCGCTATTTGGACGTCGACACGACACCGGTCGCCGACACGTTGCCAGCGGGCGGCGGCGTCGTTTTCGTGGCGAGCTACGCGGCCGGCGTCTATGCCCTCGACGCCGAAACGGGTACGCGTGTTTGGGCGAACGACAAGGCGACCGGCGTCACCGAGCTCATGCTTTGGAAAGAGCCCGCGCATCGACCGAACCCGAATGGCCCTGACAAAGACGGTCCCGAGGTTCCGGAGCGCCAGATGCTTCTTGCGTCGAGCGGTCCGACGGGTTTGTGGGCGCTCGACCCGGCCAGCGGAAGAATGTTGTGGCGCAATCCGGTTCCCGAAGGCGGCATCACCGCGCCGGTGCAATTCGCGGGAGCCATTTTGGTGGGCACCACTCACTACGGTTTGTTTTTGATGTCGCCGCGAAACGGAAAAGTGATCGACGGCATCGATCTCGGGAGCGGCTTCGCGCAAACGCCTGCTGCGTACGGTTTGCGTGCGTACGCAGTGACGAATTTCGGAACGCTCATCGGCGTGCAAGTCTCACCACCCGTCGAAGCGCTCTGAAAGCGTACGCGCACCTAAACGCCTTCGCGTAGCTCGGCTTTTAGGCGGCGCGCTCTTCCACTTTCGCGAGCGCCTCGAGAAGTTGATCGAGCGCGGCGGATACCTCGCGGGCGAGCGTCTTCGGAACGGCGTGCGTCTCGGACAACAGCTCACGCAGACGTGTACCGACATTCCTCAAGCCCGCCGCGTCGCGCTTTTTCTTCTCGGCATGGTCGATCGGAAAAACGGTGTCGGCGAATTGCTTCACCACGTTGGAATGCGGCGCAGCGTCTTCGATGACGCGCGTGCGAATTTGATCGACCACATCGCGCGGCGCGTCCTCTTGCGACTCGGCGCGTCGCAAAAAATCCACCGACTGATAGCTGGGGATCGACGACGTGAGCCCGTCGCGACGCAAAACCTCGGGCGCGCGCTTCTGCAAAAACACGAACGAGCCGGTCAGCTTGTCGACCGTTTCTTGACGCAGGTGCAGCTCCTTTTTCGCGTAGTCCTCGAACGACTCGTAACCCCAACGCTTCCACGCGCCATTTTTGCGAGTCTCCGTGAGCGCCTCGGCGAGCTCGATCCAGCTGTTTTTAAAGCGTCTGGCGCGTGCGAGCAATTCTGCGCGCTCCGGGTCGTCGGCATTGTGCATTTCTTCGGCGTCAGCGAGCTCTTGGTCGACCTTCGTGCGATGCATCGTTACCGTCTAAGCCGATTGACGCAGCGGCGACAAGAGTGAGCGGTGCCGTCGCAAACGGTCACTTGACGCATTGAACGTGTCGGCTAAACCGGCTGCATGCGCGTCGCCAAGGTGGGAGCCGTTGGGTCGGTCGTGTTCGCGATTTTGGCGCTCACCGTCAACTGCGGATCGAGCAAAAACGGATCGGGTTTCGACAACGGCGACAACTCGGACACATCGAACGGTGAGGCCGGTCCCGGATTCGGCAAGGGCAAAGGCGCGGAGGCTGGCACCGTCGTCGTCGACAAATGTCACGTGCCGCCGGACAGCGCGAGCGGCAACGCAGGAAACTGCACGACGCCAGCAGCTCCGCCCAACTCGTTCACGCCGGTTCTCAAATGGAAGTGGGCGGACCCCGACCCGAGCTCGATTGGCGTGTGGACGATTCCGCTCGTCGCCAACTTCACCGACGACGACGGCAACGGCGAGGTGAACCTCTGCGACATTCCCGACGTGATCGTCGAGACCGCAGGATCAGGCGAGTTTTCTCGGTCCGGCAAGCTCTACATGCTCAGCGGCAAAGACGGCTCACTCGAGTCCAATTTCGGGGGCACGGTGGTCGACGGTGATGCGACGCCTGCGCTCGCCGACCTCGACGGCGACAAGGTTCCGGAGGTCATCGCTGTCAGCGGTCCCAACAAAACGCTGCTGATCTTCGGCAGCGACGGCACAATCAAGCATACGGGTGACGTCGCCGAGGCCGCGACCCAGAAGGCGTCGGACGGGTTCAGTCACTCGTCGTGCAGCTCGATCGCCGTTTACGATCTCGACGCAGACGGCATCCCCGAGATCATTTACGGCTTCGAGGTCTTCGACAACGTCGGCCACAAAAAGTGGAGCATCGATCCAGGAACGTCGACGAATTACTGGTGCCCCGAAGCAACTGCGGCGGATCTCGACGGCGATGGCAAGCTGGAGGTGATCTTCGGCAACGCCGCGTACCATTCGGACGGCTCGGTGTACTGGACGCTGCCCGGAAAGGATCCCGCCGCGCCGCAAGTCGCGAATCTGGACAGCGATCCTCTCCCTGAAATTTTGATCGCGCGCGCCGATGGCATCACGGTTCTCGAGAACGATGGCACCGTGAAGTTTGGTCCTGTGAACGCATTTCCGAGCGACGGTCTCTCGACCGTGTGCGCGGATAAAGCAGCGGCAATCCACGATTTCGACGGCGACGGCCACGCCGATCTGGCGACGTCCAGCTGCGAGCATTACGGAATTTTTACCGTTGGCGCCACGGGTCTCACGCAAAAATGGTCAGCACCCGTCAACGACTCGAGCGGCATCGCATCGAGCACCGGTTTCGATTTTCTCGGACGCGGCATCGCCGACGCCGTTTACGGCGATCAAGTTTCGCTCCTCGTCTACGATGGAAAAACTGGCGCCAACGAGCTCACGCAATCTCGTTCGTCGGGAACGATCATCGAGTTTCCGATCGTCGCCGATGTCGACAACGACAGCTCCGCAGATATTTTGGTCGTGTCGAACGGCGGCGGCAGCTACCCGGCGCTTCAAGTCTTCGAAGACCAGGAAAAACGCTGGATTCCGACGCGTCGTATTTGGAATCAACACGCGTATCACGTGACGAACGTGCGCGAGGACAGCACGATCCCACAGCACATGCCGAACAGCTGGCAGCAGCTCAATACGTTCCGAACGAACGCCGAAATCGAAAACGGCGGAACGTGCGCGCCGCCGGTTCCTTCGCCGCGCTGAAATAAGTTTTCGAAAAATAATTTCAGAGCGTAGGCGGGCGATCGGCAGCCGACGATCCGAGCGTCGTGTTGGGCGTGCTGCCGAGGACGAAATCGATCGTCGCGCCATTTTGAATTTCGTTCCACGTCGTGTAGCTGCGCGTAATCGGTTGTCCGCCGATCTTCACGCTCTGCACGTACGGCGAATTCACGTCGCCGCCGGTTTGTGTGATGACGAGCTGCTTTCCACTCTGGAGCGTGATCGTCGTCTTCGGAAACCACGGCGTTCCCAATACGAGCGTTCCCGATCCCGGAACCGCTGGGTACATTCCGAGCAGCGCCCAAACTTGCCACGCCGACGTCGCGCCGAGATCGTCGTTGCCGGGTAAACCACCTGGTTCGGTCGAATAAACCGTCGTCAAGATCTGCCGCACGATGTTCTGCGTTTTGTACGGCGCACCCGCGAACGCGTAGAGCCACGGCGTCGCGAATTGCGGCTCGTCGCCCATGTAAAAATTCGGCTGCGTCACTCCAGCGTTCAGCTGTGAGAAGAGCGAGTCGAGGCGCGCGATGGTGGCTG
>JBDTFL010000097.1:0-16608 GCA_039937955.1 Polyangiaceae bacterium
CGTTTGGATGGAGCTCTGGACGCCCCGATCCGCGCGTCGCGTTCGCTTGGCTGGACGCGTCGTTTGGAAACGAACGTTCGGGCCCGACGAAAGCGCCACCGTGCCGGCCGGATTCGCAGTTCGCGTCGACGGCGGGTTGCCCGGAGACATCGAACGCTGGAGCGCCGGATGCGCCGCATTGCAACGCGAGCAATCCGCTACCTGACGTCTTCTCGCCTGGAGAGCGGTCGTGGTATGAACGGGCGTGATGGCAAAACGTCCCTTTTTCAGCTGCTTTTTCGGTACCGCATTGATGATGAGCGCATCAACGGCGCTGTCCTTCACAACCGTGGGTTGTGGTGGCCCAGCCAAACAGTCGGCCTCCCCATCCGAGGTGTCGTCGCAACCGGCGGCGGCCGACGAACCGGATCTCGTCGCGGTCGTCGTTGGAACGACGGGTCGTGATCAGCTGCTGAAGGACGGGTATTCGCTCACGAAGATCGCGGACATCATCGACGTCTTCAAGCCGGACATGCTGCTCATTCAAGTTCGCGCAGACGCATACAAGCAGCAACATCTCGAAGACGCATCGTTCGAGATGACCTACGTGAATGCGGTTGCCGGAACTGCGGGCGTCGACGTCGAGCCGATCGATTGGTTCAAGGACGAAGATTCGTTTCCGCCCGGCGTGATGGATGATGCCGCGCCCACGAAAAAGCCAAAAAAAGGCGGTAAATCGGAGAACGGAAATACGGACGCGGGCGCCGCGCAGAAGGGTCCTCTGGCGGATCCGTTCAACTACATGCCGCCCATCACTGTCGATCCCGACAACGCCGACGCGTACAAAACTGAAACGAGTTACCTAACGACTCTCGGTCCGCTTTCGTTTGCGGACGCGAACAACGACGAGACCACCGGAAAAATCTGGGACGCGATGAGCGCGCAGATTCGTTACACGAAGGGTTACTCGTCGCTCGCACGGCGCGTTGCGTGGATGGACTACAACGGGACGCAAGCGTTCATGAAGCAAAAGGGGGCGACGCATCGCTTGATGGTCGTCGTGAACGTCCGCTATCGCGCAGCCATGGAGCAGCTCGTTGCCGGCTTCGGCGCCGTGATGCGAGACCCGTCCGCAATTGCAAAGAGCGACGAGCAACCGCACGACTCGGTTTCGGACGACGTTGTCACGCAGTGGCGTCGCGAGGTCGACAACCTGAAAGAAAAGCTTCCGCGGCACGGACCCGACACCTTGCGCACGAGCATGTTGGAGAAGATCGCGATTTTGAACGCCGCGGTCAGCAAGAAGGGCACGTGCTGTGTCGACATCGGCGCGCTGGCACCGAAAGAAAGCGACGCGAAGTAAGGGGCTCTACCGCTGTGGTCATGGAAGAAATGCGAGAACCTGCCGGGGCGCGCAAAAAAAGCGACGCCACGCTCGATTTACTGGAGGTCGGCAAGGACGAGCTGACTCCGATCGAGCAATTTCACATTCGTTTCATTCGTAAAACCTTGGAGCATGGCGCGCTCGATTCGTCGCTTCGGTTTTTGCAGCGCCACGTCGGCGCAAATTGGATGGAGCAGTCGATCAAAAATCTGCGCCACGTGCACGGCGAAGAACGACTACCGCGGCTCGACGAAAAAGACAGCTTCGTCGTCGTGTCGAATCACCGCAGCTTCTTCGATCTGTTCGTGGTGACGGCGTATCTGGTGAAGCGCGGTCTGCCGCATCGCATTCTGTTTCCGGTGCGCGCGAATTTTTTCTACGACAAGGCGCTCGGGTTTTTCGTGAACGGCGCTATGAGCTTTTTCGCGATGTATCCGCCGGTTTTTCGCGAACGAAAACGCGCGCCGCTCAACCTCGCTGGCATCGACGAGACGATTCGCATTTTGCGTAAAGGCGGCGCGTTCATCGGCCTGCATCCAGAAGGCACGCGTAATTTGGGCGACGACCCGTATTCACTCTTGCCCGGACAGCCCGGCGTCGGTCGCATCATCCACGGCGCACGCGTGAAGGTTTTGCCGGTCTTCGTCAACGGTCTCGGCAACGACATTGTGAAACAAGTTTCGTCGAACTACACGAAGACCGGTGGCCCCGTGAACGTCGTGTTCGGCGCACCCGTCGACTTCGGCGACTTGCTCGATCGCGCCGGCAGCCCACGCACATATCGCGAAATCTCGCAGCGCACGGTCGACGCCATCACCGCGCTCGGACAAGAAGAGAAAAAAATTCGCGCGGCCGACCACTGAGGTCGTTCGCTAGGGAGATTTTTTCGTGAGCCACGAGCATCATTACGAATGTCGCTTGAATTGGACCGGCGCTTCGCAAGGCGGAACCACTAGTTTAAAAGCGTATTCGCGCTCTCACGAGATTAGCGTTGCGGGCAAGCCGGTCATGAAGCTCTCGGCCGATCCGACGTTCGGTGGTGACTCTGCGATCGCGAACCCGGAAGACTTGCTCGTGGCCGCGCTCGTCTCTTGTCATTTTCTTTCGTACGCAGCGCTCTGTGCGCGAAGGCAGATCGTGCTCGTTTCGTACGAGGACGACGCCATCGGAAAAATGGAAATGTCGGCCGGAAAAATTCGCTTCACCGATGTGCTGCTGGGACCACGCGCGGTCATTGCTTCCGGCGATTTAGAGCTCGCGAAAAAGCTCCACGAGAATGCGCATGTCGAATGTTTCATCGCGAGCTCGGTGAATTTTCCGGTTCGTCATGAAGCCGTGGTCGTTTTTCAGGACTCTGCTAAGTAGGCGCGAGAATGGCAGCGACGACAAAATCCGGATTGCGAGATTTGCTCGCAAATTACCCCGCGATCGTCGCGCCCATGGAAGACGTCACGGACGTCGTGTTTCGTCGTTTGTGCCGTAAATTCGGCGCTCAAATCGCGGTCACGGAATTCGTGAATGTCGAGGGACTTTTGCGCGGCTGCAAAAACGCCAAACGCAAAATCTCACTCGCCGACGATGACGATCTCACCGCGATCCAAATCTACGGATCGGATCCCGAGCGTCTCGCTGAAGCCGCGAAATTCGCAGAGAGCGCAGAGCCTCTCTACATCGACGTGAACTGCGGTTGCTGGGTTCCGAAAATCGCAGGACGCGGCGCAGGCGCGGGTTGGCTGAAAAATCCAGCGGCCATGATCGCGATGGCGAAGATGGTGGTCGACAGCGTCGCGTGTCCGGTCACCGTGAAGACGCGGATCGGTTACGGACCCGAGTCGGAGATGCCGATCATCGACCTCGCAAGAAGGTTGGAAGATACAGGTATCGCCGCGCTCACCATTCATTGCCGAACCGCAGCGATGGGCCATTCCGGAAGCGCGGATTGGACATGGGCGCAGCGCGCGCGTGAGGTCGTGACGATTCCCGTGATCGTGAACGGCGACGTGAAAAGCGCCGACGACACCACACGTGCGCTCGCGATGACGAAATGCGAAGCGGTGATGGTCGGCCGACGCGCCATCGAGCATCCGTGGATTTTTCGCGAGATTAAATCTGCGCTCGCCGGTGAGCCCGTCGTGATGCCCACGCGCGAAGAACGTCTTGCGCTGTGCATGGAGCATTTGCGCGCCAACGTCGAAACGCGTGGCGAGCCGTACGGCGTGCGCGTCACACGACGTCATTTGAGCGGTTATTTGCACGGAATTGCAGGCGCCGCTGATTTGCGTCGGCGTCTCAACACGTGCGATTCGCTCGGCGATTGTCTCGCGATGTTGGGCGAGAGCCGCAGCGTTGCCGCTTGATCTAGACGCCTGCGCGTCGCGGCTTCTAGACGCCTGCGCGTCGCGGCTTCTAGACGCCTGCGCGTAGCTCGGCTTCTAGACGCCTGCGCGTAGCTCGGCTTCTAGACGCCTGCGCGTAGCTCGGCTTTTGTTCTGATCACTCCGGCGCGATTTTTTGTAGGAAGACGTCGTACGGCAATTTTCCGGTGGGCAATTTCGCGGCGGTGCTCGGTCGCGGATCGATCACACCCGACAAAACGATTTCTCCATTGCTGTCGACGACGAGGCCTTTCGGAAAAGGCATCTGGTCGTCGTCTCCGTACGCGGCGCTCGCTTGGTGCGCGCCTTTTGAGTCGAAGCGCGCGACCGCCGTTTTTTTCTGGCCCTTCGTGATCGAAATCGGCTTGCCGCCGAGCGCGGCATCATCCGTCAGCGTTCCCGACAAAATGATTTCGTCGCCAGGTCCGACCGCGACTTGGCTGTCCTCGATGCCGTCTTTGCCGCCCGGAAAATATTTTTGGAAGAGCTGCTTGCCCTTCGGATCCAATTTGTGGAGGGTGAGATTGTGCACGCGCTTCCATTCGGGCCCGCCCGGCGCTTTGCGTTCGTCCCACTGCACTGCAATCGAATTTCCCGATGAGTCCGTGACGACGCCACTTGCGCCGTTCGGGTCTTTGTCGCCGAAATTTTTCGCCCATTTGGGCTTGCCGTCTTCCTTGGCGAACGACGCGATGAACATGTCGCTCTTGCCGGCGCTTTTGATCTTCACCGTGTCGCTGAAGTCGACCGAGTTTTCGAACGTGCCGGCGAGAATGATGTCGCCGTCTGCGCCTACTGCAACGCCGCTGACCGAAACCGCGTTCGGATATTTTTGAGCAGCGAAGGACCTCGACCACTGATGGCCGCCGTACTTGTTGTATTCTGCAACGAAAATACCGCCTAAATCCTCGGACATTGGGCCGCCGCCCATGTTGATGGCCTTGGCGAATTTTCCGGCGACGATGACTGAACCGTCTTTGTCGACGGCGATCGCGTTGGCTGCTGCGCCCGCGCCGGTGTCGACGAAGAAGCGGCTGAATTGTTCGTTGCCGTTCGTGTCGAGGCGTACGAGATAGATGGCGCTCTGGAATTTCGATTCGCGCACGAGCGCTTTTCCGCCGAACGAAACCGAGCCGTCGAAATCACCCGTGATGTAGATGTCGTCGTCGGGACCTATGGCTGCCGCGCGAACATGCTGCTTGCCTTGGTCGCCGAATTTTTCGCTCCACACGTGCGCGCCGCTGGATGCGAACTTCGCGACGAAGATGTCTTCGCTGCCGTCGCTCGCGAGAGGGCCGCCGCCGAAATCGATCGGGCTCTTGAAGGACCCAGCGAGCACGATGTTGTCGCAAGCGTCGACTCCGACGTCGGAGTTGAATTTCCCGTCGATGCCGAAACGCAGCGTGAATGCGCCGCCTTTCGCTTTCGTGCACGGGATGACGACCGCTTCTGCGGCACCTGCATCTGACGACGCAAGCGCGCCGCCGTCGCCGCTCGACGAGGCGGACGCATCACCGAGCGAGCGCGCGCCAGCGTCATCCGCTACGGCCGGTGCCGGATGTTTGCACGAGACCGATGCAATTCCGACGACCGCCGCGACAACTCGCCATCGCGAGAGCCCCTGACGCATGCGGCGTATCTTATCGTGAAAACGGCGCGCTCCCAAAAGAACGTGGTCTCCCGAAGTTTGTTCCCCAAATGAAACGAGGCGCCGACCCGCTTTTTTGCGGACCAGCGCCTCAGGTAGAGACGTGTGTATCGGTCTGAATTACTTGAGGAGAGAGGCGTGCGGGTTCGGTCCGAACGGGTTGGCGCTGACGCCGGACGCTGCGGCCAAGTACGACCAGAGGCCTTTCATCGGCGGAGTTGACGGCGCGAGACCGACTTTGTTGTCCGTCTGACCCGTCGAACCGACTTTGACGTTTGGTCCGAACACGGTGACCGACTCGTTCGGCTGATGGTCCGACCCCGGCAAGCTGCGCGCGAAGTCTCCCATGATGATGACGGTGACGTTGCGGTCATTCCCGGCATCATCCTTGAAGTTGAAGCCGCCTGTGACTTGGTTGCGTGTGATGAAGGTGTTGAGCGCCGGAATGATGGCAGTGCTCATCTGATTACGGACGCTGGTGGCATCCGTGTCACCGTGCGAGTCCCAATTGAAGCCGGTCATCGCGCAGACGACGTTTGCACCTGCAGCAATCATGAGCTCGGCCGCTGCCATCTGCGATGCGAAGCCTCCGACGCCGGTTTTGCCGCCAAGGTTGTAGGCCGTGTTGTAGTCGCTGAACTGGTAAAGCTTCGCGGGCTTCGTGAGCGTGGCGATCGAGGATGAATAACCTGATCCCAACGAGAGAAGGCCCTTCGGGCTCGCAGCAAGACGATTCTTCGACATCGCCTGGTTTGCGGTGATGCCCTTGGTTGCCAAACCGCGATCCGGAACCGTTGCGTCACCGGTGCCGGAGAGTGCATCGATCGTAGACTGAAGGTCGTTGATCTGTTGCAGCGTAGTTCCATTGACTGCCGGTGCCGGACCTTGCGGCATGTTCCCGCCGGCGACTGCAGCTTTGATCGATCCGCCTCCGCCCATCGCGTCGGCGAGCTGCAGCATATAGTTGTTCGTTCCGTCACCCCACGTCGCTTGCTCGGCGGAGTCGTGGGCGCTCTGACCGTGCTTGGTGCCGACGGTGGCCATGTTGGTCGTAGCGAACGCATTCAGCTTGGAGAAGGTGGAGTCGACGATGAGCGGCATCGCACCGCCGCCGCCGCCACCGAGATTCAACCCGGTTCCAGATTGACCGAACGTGGTGTTCGCCAAGCTGGTGGAGTCGCCGAAGCTCGGGAAAATCGAGTTGTAGCCACCGAGCGTGTAGATGACGAGGACGGCCGGAGCTCCGGCGGTTGCAGCGCGCGCGTTACCGATCAGATTGTGTCCGGCAAACCGCGTCCCTGCGACGGCGCCTGCTGCTGCTGCAGCGCCTTTGAGAAACCCACGACGAGAAATATTATTGTTTTTCATGGGCGATCTCCTCAGTAACTCACGAAGCCGGCCGAGTTCAAAACGGAGGCGCAAACATACGCCCACCGCTTGTTCACGTCAGATTCAGTTGCTGTGTCGTTCGTTGCAACGTTCTCGCAGGCCGTGAGCTCGTCGGGTGATGCATCGCGGCTCCAGAATTTGCGAGTCCAGCTGGTGCACTGCGACGTTGCCGTGGCGGTCGTCGGTGCTGCCGAGTATGCGGCACCCGTCGCGGTTACCTGCAAGCAGGATTGGAACGCCGCGCGGTACGACGTGTAGATGCCAATCGCGCTGGCTTCCGGCTCTTGGTACCAATTCGCCGGCGGTGCGCTGAACGTCGCGCCGTTGTTGGCGAGGATCGGCGGCGTGTAGCTCGACACGCGCATGAACTCGTTCGGTGCGCCGCTAGCCGCTGTCGTGTAGATGGCGCTGAACGGCTTCATACGCCCGCGATCGGCGCCTTGCACTGCTTGAACGCGGTCGCTTCCGAGCGTTGCTCCGCCAAAGCCTGCGTAAACGGTTCCTGTCGTCGTGCAGAGCGGCGGCGTGCTTGCGGGGTCGGTGGTGCCAGGCCCGGTAGTGCCCGGACCGCCTGCTCCGCCACCCTGGCCATCGCCCGGAATGTCGAGACCACCGCTGCTGCATCCCATCGTGCCCAACGCGAGGAGCGTCGAGGCCATCAAACCGAAAAGTACGCTTTTCATGATGTTCGATCTCCTTTCTCAGTTAGCGCAGTAAGAGGGGTCAGTTGCAACGGTTGCGATTGCGTCCTGCACCATGCCGGACTTCGTGAACGCGGCCATGCATGAATCGAAGACCGTACCTTCACACGAGTTTTCGTTGCGTCCGTAGAGGTAGTTGAAGGCCAGGCGGCAGGTGTTGAACTTGAACGAGTCCGAGTTGACGAGCGCGGTGGCGAGTGCTTTGTCCCCGTCGAGGCTCTGCGGAATCGTCACGTTGCCGAGAATCGTCTGCGTACCGTCGCTCGGTGCAACATAAACCGGGTTGTTCGCGTCTTTCGGGATCTGCACGCGGGTGAGCGTGCGAGCGACGAAGTCGAGAGCGTACCAGGGGTTGTAGTGGCACTGGTTGCAGGGCGCCGCTTGGCGACCGCTTGCGCTCACATTCGCACCCGGTGCGTTCGTCGAAGCGACGAGCTGCAAACCGATGGTGTTGTTCATGAACTGATAAGCCGTGAAGAGCTTGTAGCCCTGGAGCTCGTTGCCGGAGTAACGATCGAGCCACGCCTTCGAGCGGAAGTAGCCGAGGCCGGTCGGGTCGACCGTGACGTCGACTTGATTCGCGACAGTCTTGTCGAGGGCAACGTTGTACTGGCCGAGGAAGACGTCCGACCAGGGCTTGTTGTTCTGAAGAACGTTGAGCGCGAGGTAGTACGGCGCATCTTGGTCAAGCGTGGCGCCCGGCGTGCGGTTCCACTGCGAGTTGACGAAGCGTGCCCAACGATCTTGGAACGCCGGGCTTGCGATCAAACCGCTAGCAAGTGATTGCGGGTTCGTCGACGCCAGCAACGCGGCGGTCGGGCTCGCGCCAGTGAGGGCGATCGACAAGCGCTGAGCGCATCGCTCGTTTTGCGCCGCCGTATCAGGGTCATCGGCGTGCGCCGTTTTCGACCCAGCAAATCCTGCAACCCCGATTGCTGCGAGGAGCGGTGCCAGAAGGACCAGCTTTCGTTTGCGCGAGCTCAGATTCATTGTGCGCTCCTTAGGTTTCCTACAGTTACTCAGCACCGACAGCGCCGAGTCTCGTGATGAGGGGTATAGCAACCCCCGTACCGTCCAGAGTTGTCGAGAATTTCCGCAAAAACCGGCCGCAAACGATACATGCCAGAACCGCGATCCAGCTCGGTCGCCACCCAATCGGAAATAGTGGGGGTCCATGGATCCACCTCGGGCCGTGCTGTAACGCGGTGTGGCAATGTGTGCTTGCGACGGTTGATCTCGCCTCCGCGGAGTGTCATCACCCAGCTCCATGCGTGAACGCGTCCTCGTCGTTGGTTGTGGTGGGCTCGGCGGCGTCGTTGCCGGAACGTTGCTCGAGCATGCGTCGCACGGCGCTCCGGTCGATCTCGTTGCGCTGACGACGAACGCAACGATCGCGAGGGCCGTCAACGCGAACGGATTCGCGATTCGTGGCTCCGATGGATGGAAAACGATCCCGGGACGAATGACGACCCAGCTCTCGAGCGACGAAAAATTCGATTGGATGATCCTCGCCACGCAGCCGCCGCAGATCGAAGAGGCTGCCACGCGCGCGCTGCCTCATCTTGCAGATGATGGCCGCATGGTGTGTTTGCAAAATGGTTTGTGCGAAGAGCGCATCGCGAAATTCGTCGGACGCGATCGCGTCGTGGGTGCCGTCGTCGCGTGGGGCGCAGCGATGCCCGAGCCTGGCGTCTACGATCGCACGTCGAGCGGCGGATTTTCGATCGGCACGCTGGATGACGCTGAAAACAAGCGCGAAATGCTCGCGCGTCTCGCAGCTCTGCTCGAGCCCGTTGGTCCCGTCACCATCACGAACAATCTTTCGGGCGCACGTTGGAGCAAGCTCGCGATCAACTGCGCGATCTCCACGCTTGGCACGCTTGGAGGCGCGACGCTCGGCACCTTGATGTTGCATCGCTTCGTGCGTCGGCTCGCGCTCGAGCTCATGACCGAGGTCGTCACGGTCGCGCGCGCAGAAAAAATCTCACTCGAAAAAGTTTCCGGCACGCTCGACCTCGATTGGATCGCGCTCACCGAAAATGAGAAGCGCGCGGTCGGCTCACCCGGTCTGCTCGCGAAGCACTCGATGCTGCTCGCAGTGGGTGCACGCTATCGAAGAATGCGTTCGTCGATGCTCGCGGCCATCGAGCGCGGTCGGCCACCCGCTGTCGATTTCTTGAACGGTGAGGTCGTGGCGCGCGGTAAAAAAAGGCAGATCGCGACGCCGGTGAATTTGCTGGCAACGAATTTGATCTGGGATATCTCCCGCGGAAAACGCAAGCCGGGTCTCGAGACGCTGCACCATTTTTCGCGAGCCACGTCCTCGTCGAGCCACGAAGCGACTCTCTGAGCGCCGAGCTTAGAAGTCGAATAGCCTCCGGCATTCATGGAGACACCGCTCGACTTCATCTACGCGCACGAGAAAAAACATCCGGACTCGGTTTGGCTGACCCAACCGATGGGCGATGGGACGGTGCGCGATTTCACGTGGAAGCAAGCACTCGACGAATCGCGAAAAATGGCGGCGCACTTGGTGTCGCTCGATCTTCCGAAGAGCAGTCAGATCGCGCTGTTCGCAAAAAATAATGCGTGGTGGATCCTGGCGGACATCGCGATTTGGATGGCAGGTCACGTCACGGTGCCGCTCTATCCAACGCTCGCGGTGGACACGATCAAACAGATTTTGGAGCACAGCGAGTCGCGTTTGATCTTCATCGGCAAGCTCGACGGCTTCGAAAATATGGAGCCGGGAATTCCGAGTAGCTTGCCGCGCGTCGCAATGCCGCTCGCCCCCGCGAACGTCGATCGCGCGGAAAAATGGGTCGATATCGTCGCCAAGACCAAACCGATCGACGGAAATCCGCAGCGCGATCCCGACGATCTCGCGACCATCATCTACACGTCGGGCAGCACCGGCATGGCCAAAGGCGTGATGCACAGCTTCAAAACGATGGCGGCCGTCGACGTCGTCAACCATCTCGTGAAGGTCGACGAAACCGATCGCATGCTTTCGTATTTGCCGCTCGCGCACGCGATGGAGCGCGCGGTGGTGGAAGTGATTTCGATGAATACCGGCGCCCGTATTTATTTCGCGGAGTCGCTCGACACCTTCGTGAACGATCTGAAACGTGCGCGACCAACGGTGTTCATCAGCGTTCCGCGACTTTGGAATCGTTTTCAGCAAGGCGTGTTCACAAAGATGCCGCCGGAAAAACTGTCACGTCTTCTCAAAATTCCCATCGTGCGCGGCTTCGTGCGCAGAAAAATTTTGAAGGGGCTCGGGCTCGATTCGGTGCGCTATGCGATCTCCGGATCAGCGCCGATCTCCGCCGATCTTTTGAATTGGTATCGCTCGCTCGGTCTCGAGCTGCTCGAGGGTTACGGCATGAGCGAGAATTTTTGCATCTCGCACGGCACGCGGCCGGGTCAAGTGCGTGTTGGCTACGTCGGCCCGCCACAAGAGGGCTGTGAGCAGAAGATCGCGGACGACGGCGAAATCCTCGTGAAGAGCCCCGCCACGATGCTCGGTTATTTCAAAGAGAAGGCGATGACCGACGCGGCGATCGACAAAGAGGGGTTCTTGCACACGGGCGATCGCGGCGAGCTCGACGAGCTGGGTCGTCTCAAAATCACCGGTCGCGTAAAAGAAATTTTCAAGACCAGCAAAGGCAAGTACGTGGCGCCTTCGCCGATCGAAAATGAGCTGATGCTCCACAACGACGTCGAGCAGGCGCTCGTCGCAGGTGAGAGCATGCCGCAGCCATTCGGCATGGTCGTGCTTTCGGATGCGGCACGAAATAAGGCAAAAGAGGCTCCATTTCGCGACGAGCTCTCACGCACGCTGAACGCTCATTTGGAAAAAACCAATGCACGCTTGAGCGCGCACGAGCAGCTCGAGAAGATCGTCGTGGTACGCGAGGCATGGACGATCGAGAACGGCGCGCTCACGCCCACGATGAAAGTGAAGCGCACGACGATCGAAAAACGCTACGCCGACAAAGTGCCTGGCTGGTATGCGGAGAAGCCGCGCGTCGTCTGGGAGTAAGGTTAGAGAACGACGGTTTTTCCGCACGGCACGCGCACGACACGTGCGGAGGCGTGCGGCGGACGAATGCGATGGTCACCGCACGCGAGGATGAGCGAGCCGCCGGTGACGCGCTCGGGCGTGCCGTCGACGAGCAAACCGTGCACGGATGACGAGACGCGAAGAACGCCGACTTGGGTTTTGCTGGGACGCCGAAAAATGTCGTCGTGCGAAGCTGTGTTGTTCGGGCTAACGCCGCTCGCGCGCGGCGTGAGGTCGGTGCTCGCGTTTTCGTTGCTGCTCGAAACGCGTGCGAGCTGGTTGGCTTCGATTTCGAGGAGCGGCGCGAGGTCGTCGGATTTTTCGCCGAGCGATGCTTCGTCGGCTGCGAGAGCGGGCGGCGTTGACACGCGCGCAACGTCGTTCGAGGTCGCATGCGAGGAGAAATGCGAAACGAGCCTGCCCGCACCGTAAACGCCGACGATCGCAAATGAAGCGAAAAATGCCCAAGTTCCGAACGCAGCGGCCAAGATCAAAACCGAACGCGCGCGTTTCTGAGTGAGCACGCGCCGAACCCTGAGGATCAAATCACGATGGATGATTCTCGTCGGCTCGTTGCGATGCGGCGGCGGCAAGGCTCGCGGAAGCACGACACGCGGAGCTTCGATCGCAATCGACTCGGCTTCCAAAATGTCGAGCGCGTCGACTTCCGAAGTCTTGTCCGGAGACGCGCCTGCGACTTCTGCGGCTTGCATGGCGCGGACGGCGTTGTGCACTTCGAGAATGTCGTTCGCCGTGAGCTCCTCGGTCTTGATGACCGGATCCGGTTGGATGAGCGCCGCCATGCGCGTCGTCGTGAGCTCGAGCGTTACGTCCGCGTCCGATGTCGAATTTTTGGGGTTCGTGTTCACGCGCGGCGGATTCTTGTCCAACGCGCGCGGAAGGCAAGCAGCACCGCTATTCGTGAAAAAATCTACAGCAAGGCTGAGGATGTCGTTTTCGTAAAATCATGGAACGGCTTGTTTTCAAGTCGATTTGGTGACGCTTCGGATCAGCTTGCCGGCAAGACGCGTGACGAGCGCGCGCGGTAGCAAACGCACGAGATAGTAAACGAGGCGATTCACGAAGCCTGGAATCGTGATCGCTCGCGAGCCCAGCGTTTCGATTCCCGCGCGCGCGACGTCCGCAGCCGACATCATTTTCACGGGCACCTTTTCCGGATCGACACCCGTGCGTCGCGGACCTTCGGTGTCGGTCGGACCAGGACAGAGCGCGAGCACGTCGACTCCGAAGGGACGCAGCTCTTCACGAATTCCTTCGGCCAACAAAAGCTCGAAGGCCTTCGTCGCGCTGTAGGCCGAGGTCCCCGGCAACCCTTGAAACGCTGCGGCCGACGACACGATGATCACTCCACCGCGCCGCCGCTTCACCATCTGCGGCACGAACGCGTGTTGAGCTCCATGGGTGCACGACAATTCACGGCGATCATTCTTCGCTGCTCGTCGATGTCCAGATCCAGAAATTCGCCCTTCATGCCGAAGCCCGCGTTGTTCACCAAAAGCCCTATTTCCAAGGGGCTCGTGGCCAGCACGAGATTCTCGCAAGCCTCGGGATTCGCGAGATCGCTTTCGATGACGATGACTTCCACTTTGTGATCGCGCTCGATCTCTTTCGCGAGCGCTTCCATGCGATCACGACGACGCGCCACCATCACGATGCTGAGGCCACACGCTGCGAGCTGACGCGCGAGCTCTTCGCCGATTCCAGAAGATGCGCCCGTGACGATTGCCCATTGTCCGTAGCGCTCGAAAAATGCGCGCTTCTGCGTGCGATTCAAAATTGGCTTTGTCCGTTCGCGCAGATTTCTTCGAGACCCTGATCGTAATGATCCTTCGTGAATTGCGTGAGCGTCGTCGGGTCGACGCATTGCGCTTTGTACGTCCAACCCCAAGCCGCAGCAGCAACCGGAACGTCGAGGAGCGGATCGGGCGTGAGCACGAAACGCACGCGCGGATCGCCGTTCGATGCACTACAACGCGGGTCGCTCGGAAACGCATCGATGATCGCTTGAAGCTGCGCAGCAACGGCGGGACACGGACCCGCGTCACCATCGCCGGAGTCGACGAGGTCGGCGTCGATGACTTCCGTGCCGCCGTCCGCGCTCACGTTGCAGTTGTAGAGAAGGTCCACCGCGCCGTGCTCCAAGTCGTGCACGTAGTAACGGCGATCCACCGGCGTCGTGTACGCCTGATACGCAGCCCAAATCGGATAGTGAGGACCACTCGAAGGCGGGTTCGAGTCGTAATCGACCGGCGTGCCGAACGCGACGTGATTGGGCGGAAGAAGCGGCGGCGTGTCTTCCACCGCGTCGCATGGACCACCTAGATTGATGGGGTTTGGAAGGCGCACGCGATCGATCAAGTACTGATCACTCAGCACGTCTTTGCCTGCGTCGGCGGACGTTTCGCGCGTGGATCCGCCGCACGAAAGGCCCGCCGAAAAAACGACAATGAGCGACGGCGCGACGAATGCGCAGCCAAAAAAAGCAAAAAACGCTCTCCTCATCGCGGACGAGGACTGTAGCGCCAAGACGCCCGCGATGCGCGTATAGTGAGCTATTATTTCTCGAGAAGACGCTCCCCCGGCGCAGAAAAAGCCCGCACCCGTGATCAACGAGGCACTGCTTCTGCCGAAGCAGCTTGGTCGTTACGAGGTGGGCGCGAAGATCGCGGGCGGCGGAATGGCGAGCGTTTTTTTGGGCCGCGCGAAATCTGCCGACGGGGACAAGAGTCCTGAAAAAGTAGTCGCGCTCAAGCTCGTCCGACAAGAGTTCGCCGGCAAAGCCGAGTTCAACGACATGTTTTTGGACGAGGCGAAAATCCTCGCACAGCTCGCACACCCGAACATCATCGAGACGCTCGAAATCGGAGTGACCGAGGGACATCGCTTCATCGCGATGGAGCTTTTGCTCGGTCGCACGCTCGCCGACGTTTGGGAAACGCGCGCGCTCGCCAAGCAAGGCATGCCGATCGATCTCTCATGTTGGGCGGTCGCGCGAGTCGCAGAGGCGCTGCACTACGCGCACGATTTCTCGGATTTGGAGGGGCGTCCGCTGCACATCATTCATCGCGACGTGAACCCGTCGAACATTTTCGTGACGTACGACGGCAAGGTGAAGCTGATCGATTTCGGTTTGGTGAAAGCGATCGGCCGCGTCTCGCGCAGCGCAGAAGGCGTCGTCAAAGGCAAGGTTCCGTATTTGTCGCCGGAGCAAATCACCGAAGCTTCGATCGACCGGCGCAGCGACATTTACACGCTCGGGATCACGCTCTGGGAAATGACGACCGGCATGCGTCTCTTCAAACGCGAGAGCGACGCCGCGACGATTCGAGCGATTCAGAAAGCCGAAATTCCCGACCCGCGCAAAGACGACGCGGCGTATCCGGACGAGCTTTGGACCATCGTTCAAAAGGCGCTCGCCGTTCGACGAGAAGATCGCTACTCGGACGCAGGCGATCTGGCGAAAGCACTCAACGCATTTTTGGAGACACGCAAAGCCGTCGATCTCGAGCCTCGGCTCGCGAAGTTCATGACCGACACGTTCCCGGGCGAACAAGATCGCCAGCACGCGTGGCTCGCCAAAGCGACGACAAAAGAGCGCTCGTCGCCCAACGTCACGATGCCGCCGCCCATTCCTCTTCCGGACGTGGAGGCCGCCGCGCGCATCTCGCAAGAGCTCACGCCCGTAAAAGAGGTCATCGTCGTCGACCTCGTCAAGCCCTTGGCAAACGCGAAATTGGCTGAAAAACAAGCGAATCCGAAGATCGCAAAACCTCCGCCGGTCGTCATCGCCGGCGAGTCGGAAACCCAACTGGTCCCGGCCCGCATTTTTTACGCAGGCGCCATGATCGCATTTTTATTTTTGGTCTATGCGCTGCTCACTCGCGCTTGATGCTGTCGCGCGGCGCCGTCGTGAGTAGAATCGAAAGCCGTGGCTGAGTGGGCTCCCGGCACTGTCATTCGTAAGTACCGCATCGACGCGCGGCTCGGTGAAGGCGCGACGTCGGTCGTCTATGCAGCAACGCATGTGAACAATGGCCTGCGCATCGCCATCAAAGTTCTGCATCGTGAGCTCGCGCAGGAAGCCGAAATCAAAACGCGATTTTTGCGCGAGGGATACGCGGCCAATTCGATTCAACATCCTGGCGTGGCGCGCGTGCTCGACGACGACACGCTCGACGACGGCACCGTCTTTCTCGTGATGGATTTGCTGGATGGCGAATCGCTCATGGATCGCGCGATGCGCCTCGGCGGAGTTTTGCCGCTTCAAGAGATGCTGCCCATCGCCGACCGCTTGCTCGACGTGCTCGCCACTGCACACGATCAAGGCCTCGTGCATCGCGACATCAAACCGGACAACGTTTTTCTGACGCGCGACGGAGCCATCAAAGTGCTCGATTTCGGCCTCGCGCGCATGAAGCAAAACGTGGAGAAATTTTTCCTCGAGACCACCGGCGCAGGCGTCGTGCTCGGCACACTCGACTTCATGTCGCCCGAGCAAGCGCGCGGCGACAACGCAGCGGTCGATCCGCGATCGGATCTTTGGTCGGTCGGCGCAACGATGTTCACCATGCTCTCCGGCAAACGCGTTCATTCCGGAAAATCATTGGGCGAATATCTCGCCGCCGCGGGCACCGAGCAGGCGAAATCTCTCGGCTATTACGCGCCGCAGCTTCCGCCGCCCATCATCCAAATCGTGGACCGCGCCGTTGCGCTCCAACAAGATGCGCGCTGGCAAAACGCGCGCGAGATGCAGAACGCCATCCGCACCGTCGTCTTCAGGTGACCTATTTGAAATAATCGACGAGCGGCTGCGCGGTTGCAGCTTGGCCGAGGCGCGGTAATCCGAGGCCGTCTTCGATCGTGGCCAACAGCGATGCGTGATCGGCGGTCACGTGACTCACGAACCCCTTTTTCGCGTACGGCGAGAAAACGAAAATCGGAATGGGGTCGTCGTTCGCGAAGACGCCGTTCGTGTTGTCCTCGTCCCACACGATGATGAGCAAACCCCCATTTTTGTAGGCGTTCGACGCTGTGATCTGCGGCAC
>JBDTFL010000098.1:0-3567 GCA_039937955.1 Polyangiaceae bacterium
GAAGCGCGCCGACCGCGGAAACAAACCGAAGAGCCCGACCGACGCGAGCACGAGCACCGACCAACCGAGGAAGGTCGCGCATTCGTCGCTCATGTTTTTGGCGAGGTCGCCGTAGCGTACGGAGAAACTAGGCGCGGCGTAGAAGCTCTCCAGCTTCGACGAGAATTGCTTGATCTCCGACGCCGTCCGAATGGGCGCTCCCGTGTCGCGCAGAATGAAGAACGGCCGATAGACCTGCAGCATGAGCACGCCGACGACGGCGCAGGCGAACGCGAGCCAGCCGATCAGGCGAAGCCGATCTCGGCGGGTGGTGACGACGAGCCACATACCCACGAGCGGAAAAGCGAGCACACTGTAGATCGCAATGTTGAAGCTGGCCGTGCAGGCGAAGAACAAAAACACCGTAAAAATAAGGCCATTTCGACGCGAAGGAACGCGCGCCAGACGATGCATG
Organism: Polyangiaceae bacterium; assembly: GCA_039937955.1. GTDB lineage: Bacteria > Myxococcota_A > Polyangia > Polyangiales > Polyangiaceae > JAICXU01. Next base: position 455 of record JBDTFL010000098.1, read on the forward strand.
AAGAACAGCGCGTAGGGCAGCCATTGCATCTGCAACACGTGCGGATGATCGAGCTGCCGCATTCGGTAGAAACAAAACGCGAAGGCAAACCCCGCCACGATGCCCGCGCCTCGCGACGTGGTGAGCTCGCGCGTGAGCAGATACGCGGCATGCGCGCACATCACGAACGAGGCGAACGTGATGAGATTGATCGTGAAGATGTAGTCGCGAACGAAGAGCGATACGGGCAGCGCCTGCACCGCGATGCCGAGCGCGGCGTCGTCGGTTGCGCCGGCGAGCAAGCTCGGAAAATAAAAATCGAAGCTCAGGTAGCCGTGCTCGCGCCCGAGAAGCCAATCGCGAAAACAGCGTGCGTACCGCGTGTAGAGAAGCGTGTCGTTGACGCCCATGTCGGCGATGTGCGTGCGCGCGCGCGCAAGCAGCGGCGAGGTCATCACATACGACACCACCGCAAAGAGCAGAACGATGGCGACCTCGAGCGCGACGGCCTGGGCGACCTTCGGGAGCCCGTGTCTCGTGGCTACCCACGAGGCCTTCGTGCGGGCGCGCGAGAGACGAATCACGCCAAATTACCCTTCAAATACAGATGCGCCACCGGTTGCACAAAGAGCACCGCAAGAATCAAAAGCGTGACTTGAATGGCGATCGGAAGGCGCCGCGTGAGGAGCACCGCCGGCAACAAGTAAGCTTCGGCGCGATGGGCGGCGATGAACGCGACAGTCATCGGAGTCGCCCAGAGGCCCAAGTAGTAGAGGAGGAGAAGCGAATCGCGTGGGTCGGTCCACCAACCATTTCGCTCTGCTGAAAACGCGAATCCGATGGCCAGGAGCGAAATCACGAGCGTCTGAAATCCGACGACCGCGCCGTCGCCGGGGCTAGCGAACGCGGGGCGAATCTTGTCGATGTAGACGACGAGAGGATTCGACATGACGCCGTATTTTTGCTGCACCTTGAACGGCGCGTCCCACGCGCCGACGTCGTGCTTGAAGACGAGCATCATCAAACCGAAGCCGAGCGCCGTGAGCAGACTCGTCGCAGCGAAACGAAACGCGACAGCGCGCCACTGGCTTCGGATCGCTGCTTTCCATCCTTGCTCGCTCTTCGTGATCGAGAGCGCCGCCTGACCGAGCGTCCACAGCCCGTAAACGAGAGCCAGCACGAAGCCCGTGGAATAAGTGAACGCGGCGACGGCACCTGCGAGACCGGCGAAGATCCATCGCTCCTTGCTCGCGAAAAAAAGACTGAGCATCACGAAGAACGTGAAGGGTGCGATGGGGAAAATGGCGTGCTGATAGACGACGCCGGGAAAAACGGAAGCGAATGCGAGCGTGAGCAAGTTTTGCGGCGTGAGCTTCGCTTCGAGAAATCCGATCCAGAGCAACACGAGCGTCGCCAATTGAAAGAAGCTCGAGATCGCGACCGCTGCGTTCGGCGCCGTCATTCGGCTGATCTTGATCAGCCCCGCGATCATCCACGGATATCCCGGCATCCATCCGGCATTGCCGCACCAATCTGGGCCGCACGGATGAAAGTCGTAGCCCTTCGTGGCGATCGACAAATAGTGACCTGCATCCCACTTGTTCCAGGCATTGGAATCGAAAAAATCGACCTGAACGCTCTTCGCGGCGCTCCACATGAGCAGCATAGGCAGCGCGAATGCAATCAGAGGCGGCAACACGAGACGAAGCGCCGTCCCAAATCTCCTGCGCACGGCGGCGCCCCGACAAGTCATGGCGCGGGAGCATACGTGCTCGTGCCGAGCGGCGCGACTTTCGTCTTCGCGATCGCTGCGCAAAAAACGAGATACGCTCGAATCACGACGACGCAATCGAGGGTGCTGTTCGAGGGGCCATAAAATGACGACGCTTCGTGACAAGCTGTTCGGGATCGGAAAGCTGCCGGATGACATGCGCGCTGCAGCGGAAGCCGAAGGCACGCTCCACAGCTACGAAGGTGTGCCGGTCGCTTATGAATTTTCTGGGCAGCTTCCGGGATTGAGCGTGAAGGGCACGAACACGCGGAGCTACTCGGGCGCGATTGCGCTTACAAAAAAGCGAGTCCTCGGTCCATGTTGGCAAGTGAGATGGACGAAACATCCAACCTTGCGCGCGCGATGTTCACCGTTGGTGTGACGGGGACCAACGGCAAGACCACGACGACTACGACGATCGCGGCGCTGCTCGCCGCACGAAGTAAGCCTGTTGCGTCGATCACCACGCTCGGATCGTTTCTCGACGGCAACGCGATCGAGGTCCCTTCCGGTTTCCCGGGATTGCTCGCTGCGATGCGCGCGAGTCACCAAAAGGGCGGCACTGCTGCCGCGATCGAGTTCACCAGCGAGGCGCTCGCACGTGGGCTTGCCCAACACTGGCCGAGCGACGTCGCGGTGTTCACGAATCTGTCGCACGATCATTTGGATGCGCATCAAAGCCTCGAGCATTACTTGGCGAGCAAAGCGCAGCTCTTCGTGTGCTTGAAAGAGCAAGGCGTCGCAGTGCTCAATGCGTGCGACGAAAACGCAGCTCTCATCGACGAGGTCGTCGCCGAAGATCGGAGACGAATTTTCTATGGTCTTCGTTCACGCGGTGAGCCGTGGCACGCGCTCGATGTGTCGGCGACCGACGTGCGTTTCGATTGGTCGGGCACCGACGTCATGCTCGCGGTGAGCAACCTCGTTCCAAAAGCATGCAAACTACACATTCCCGCGATTGGCGAAATCTACGCGGAAAATGCGCTGGCCGCGATCGCTGCTGCGCTCGCATCGGAGATCTCGCTCGACGTCGCGGTCGCTAAGATGGCGACGATTGCCGCGCCGCCCGGACGATTCGAGCGCGTCGCCGAAACGCCCGATGTCGTCATCGATTACGCGCACAGTCCCGATGCCCTCGCGCGAACATTGGCGACGGCGCGTGCGCTTGGTTCCGGAAAGGTGATCCTCGTGATCGGCGCGGGCGGCAATCGCGATCGCGCCAAGCGACCAATGCTCGGCGCCGCCGCAGCAGCCGCCGATCGCATCGTTCTCACGAGCGACAATCCACGCGACGAAGATCCGCGCGCGATCGCCGATGCCATTCGCGACGGGTTGGGCGCACATGCGGATATCGTTCTTGAGC
>JBDTFL010000099.1:0-6854 GCA_039937955.1 Polyangiaceae bacterium
TCCTCGTCGCGTAGCTCGTGTCTGATCGGAGACGGCTGCGCATAGCTCGCCTTTTAGAATTTGCGATGCGCGCGGACGTACGCGCCGATGAAACGCACGCGCTCGCGTTTCTGTGCCGTGAACGTGATCGCGGCTCGCGTGAATGAATTCGTAGAGTCGGCGGGAAGAACGACGCCGTCGTCGACGAGCGCAACTCCTTGCATCGCGTCCGAGACGCTGACGTAAAGCACGGGCTGCTGCTCCGCCATGTTCGGGACCGATCCGGTGAAGAGACACCAGCCGTTTGCGTCCGGCGCAGCAGGCGTGAGCTGCGCAGAAGGACTGCCTTGTTGATTGTCGAGGTCGAGCGCGACGACTTGCACGTCGGCGCATGATCCGCTGTCGGGCCGCGCCCAAAGCGATGCGTTCATCGTGCCGGTTTTCGGCGATGAGAAATACCCGACCAATTCCGTGCCCGATGCGATCGACGCGCAGCGCACCCCCGATTTGCATTTGCCGCCGGTGGCGTAGTTGAGCGTCGACTGCCCGGATTGCGTGAACGTGATCCAAGGCATCTGCTCGCTGCGACCCGTGAGCTCGAAATCGCCGTCGACCATCAAGTTGCTCGGGTTGTTGGTATCGCCGAACGGATTGCGAACCTCGACGGTGCGGATCGGCGCGGCGGCATCGACGGTGGGCAGCGATCCGGCGTCGTTCGTCTTCGGCGGAAAATACGGAATGGTCCCTTCGTCGCATCCTGAAAGTGCGGCCGCAAGCGAGGTGAGCGCGACGAGAGAAACGCAACCGAGCTTCAGCGTGAGAGAAATCATTCGCGGATCCATGCGAGCGCGGCCTCGTAGACGGTGTCTTTGCCGACGATCAAATCGGATTGCTTGGGCAGCATCTCCACGTCGGGAACGACGGCTTGTCCCAAGTGCGATGTGCCGTCGGCGCGGATCAAATCACCGGAAGCAAGGCGCCAAGCGAGGCCGCCGAAATAGTCGAATTGAAAAAATGAAGAGAACGCGCCGGCGGTCTGTCGCCCGAATATTTTGATGTTCGCGCCGCCGTCTTTCATACCGTACGGAAACCAATCGCTCGCGCTGCCGTCACGCGCCAACATCAGTGCGACCTTCAACGAGGTGCGCGCATTTGCGGCGCCGACGCTGTAGCCGTTACCACCAACCGAAAAGAATGTATTATACAATGAAACGCCCAACGCCGTGGAAAATGGCTGATCCAAGAGCCCGAGCGTGAGGTCCGTGCCCGTATAGGTGGCGAGCTGCGCCGGCGGCCGGAACAGGCTCGTGAGATACGTTGCAGCGTCTGCGGTGCCACCATTGCCGAGGCGATGATCCAAAATGACGCCGTTCGCGTTGGCGCGGAAGCTCTCGATCGCGGTGGTGTACGGGTTGGTGCCGTCGCTGTTCATCTCGACGTCGTTCCAGATCATGCCGTAGAGATTTTCGCCGACGTTGCTGTCGGCCAGCACGCCGGAGTAAACGCCGGTCATGGCGTGCGTGATCGGATCCGGATTTCCCGTCGCCAAGTGATACGCCGGCCGATGATCGCACGTTGGATAGGTGGCCGGCTCGGTGCGCGGCAAGTCGGCGACCTCGATGGTCACCGGCGCAGCGCAGGTGGGGGTGCCGCCGTTCGGGCTGCACTTCACGATGGTGATCTCTTTGGCGAAGCGGCGGATCAAATTGCGCATGCGCTCGATCGCTTCGGCGTGCGTTCCCGGATCATCCGCTTTCCAGGCGCCCCAATCCAAATCGTCCAAGCTCTCGGCCCAAGCAATGGGATGCACGCCGTCGACCGCCACCAAGCGATCACCGGGATTCAATCCGGAATTCTGATCGGGCCCGACATCTGAAACGATCACGTCGGCAAGCACCGGATCGGACGGCGCGCCGGTCTGCGAAATGTCCGCGGTGCCCTCGACGAAGCAAATTGGAAATGCGCCCCGGCCGGAGACGCCGACCGGACCGTCGAGCGTCGTGTGCCAGTCGTGCAGCTTGTGCAAACCGGTTCCGAAGCCATCCCAGAACGTCCAGCCGTTGGTCGCGTTGCGCATCGTTTCGAGCGTGCCCACCGCAGTGGCGAGCCGATTGGCGCGCGAGTAAACGCCGCCGAAAAAGAGCTCGAATCGCTCTTGGAACCACGTGACGATCTCGTTGCGAAATTGCGGCGCGGGAAGTGGCGGCAATTGATACTCGCCGTCCTGGCACCAACCTGCGGCGCAGTACTCGTTGCTGTTGCAAACGGGATCGCGCGCGATCGTGCAAGCGGTTGGCGCGCGATACGTGCCGTCCGCGACCAACTCGAATGCGTCGATGTCGGCGCCGCTCGCAAAGATGGAAAGAGCGACCGTCGTGATGCGTGCAGATTGCACGGAAAATGCCGAGGTCTCGACTTCGTACCAGCCGTCGCTGGTCACGCGGCCGGTCGGAAAGAACATGATGCTCGCGTCGGGAAATGCGCCGTCTGCAGCGTAGGTGAGCTCGATGCTGGCGACGACGCGATTGGTGCGCGCGAAAAACCGAGCGCGGTACGAGCCATCCGATTTCGGAAGCGTCACCGGAATGGTCACGGTGCTTTGTGTCGTGCTCACGTTCGCGAATTTTTTTCCTTCGAGAGCGGTTGTCGTTGCGCTTGCAGAAACGATCGTGAGCCCATCTTGCGCTGGGATGGTTTCGAATCCCTCCGAGACGATCGCCTTCGGATCGAACGAGAGATCACCGGCAGCGTCGAACGTGATCGCCCACGCCTTCGTCGGCGCGAGAACGGAGAGCGCCGCGCCAAACGCGAACAGAATTTTTTTCTTCATCGGGAGGCAACGCACAATGGACGAAACTACGGCCGTTTTCCAGCGTGGAACCACCAGAAAACGGGGACGGTCCTAGACGCTTGCGCGTCGCTCGGCTTTTTTGATCGCGTGTGAAAAACCGCAGCGAAGGAAAACTTCAGCGCGGCGGTGGCGGCGCGACTGAATCGTTCTGAACGCACGCCGAGAGATCGAAGAAGAGAAACTCGAGCGCCTTCTCTTGTGCGGACAGATCACCAACCGGCGAAGCGCAGATTGTCGGCCACGTGTCGCCGCTGCCCGCGTGATCGCCGCCTACGCCCGATGAAACGTGAAGATCGCTGAACGCCGCTTTTCCGCACAGTGCGGTGTCCGCTGCGCCAACCGGAGTGTCGACGGTTGTGAACTCGGGGACGTGATCCTCGTGCGACGAAGCGCTCTTCGACGTCTTGATGTATGCCCACTCGGTTCCGGGCGCCACGACTTTGTACGAATTTTGTCGCGGGTTGCCGATGCTCAGCACGTCCGCGGTGGGTGAGGCCCCGACTTTGACGAGCCAGTCGCGAAAAGCGGCGCCCTTCGGAAATCCATCGTCGATTGTACCGGTAGATGGATCCGGCGTCGGGTTGTCGAGGTCGTCCCACGTCGCAATCGTGCTCAGCTTGGGGTCGAGCGAGAAAAATCCGCGATGCCAGTGCGACGCGAAGACCTTGCCACCGCGATTCAAGAAGTCAGCGGTGTTCGGAATTCCGTGCGCGGTCTTGTCGTCGGGGCCGTTGTTCGGCGTCCCGTCGTACGCTTGTCCCTCGCACGAGTAGACGACGATGTCGTACGCGTTCATCTGTGTGATGTCGTTCCAGAACGCTCGCGAGTCGGGGAACGCGGCGCCGCCGTTGACCGCAGGATCGAATTTGATGGTGGGATTTTGAGGATTGCCTCCGCCTGTGCCCTTTCCAGCGTAGAGCCGGATGCGTCCGGTCGTCGGTGCGAACTCGGCATCGTCGATGCCCATGCGCCGGAAAAAGCACTCCATCGAATCGGCGCCGCCGGTCGTGAGCGCGATGTGCGGGATGTGACCTTCGCTCTGATTTTTCGGCAAACGGTAGACGTCGTTGCTCGGCGCCGCGTTGTCGACGCACTTGTTGATGTTGGCGAACGTGTACGTGCGTCGCCATTTTCCGACTTGCACGATGACCGGAATGTTGGCGCCGACCGGAACCTTGGTGAGCTTGAAGCTCCCGTCGATTCCCGTAACCGCCGACGACGCAACGCCGCCGGGAATGGACGTGCCGCAAACATCGCAGCTCGGTCCGTCGGTGTAACTAGGAACGGAAGCCGGAACGTTCGGGATGTAGACTTGAATATTGTAGAGCGGATTTTTTCCGGCCGGATCCGTGACGATGCCGGAGATGGTCGTGTCGCCGGTGCCTTGTCCGGAGCAGTCCACCGCCTGCGTGCAGAGGCCCGCCGTGCAGGCCTCGCCTCCATCGCCGCCTCCGCCGAATCCGGGTCCTCCACCTTCGCCGTTCGCGCCGCCGCCGTCGTTGCTCCCGTTGGGAAACGACGAGTCATCCGAGCTGCCGCACCCCTGCGCCGAACCGAATCCGACAGACACGAGCAACGCCGTCATGGCAACGCCGGCCTTCATCAGACTCGCTTTAACCAGCTTATTGGCTTGCATCCTTTTTCGGTCTCCAAAGGAAAAGAATTCGTGAGCAGCGTCTCTCGAGATGTCGTCAGCATTCTTCGCGCCGACACGAGGGATCTTCAAACTGATGGCCTTAAGATTGCCGCTCTCGTCGTGCTGCTGCAATTTTTCAATGCGGCGCCCCCTCGATTTGTACGAGTGAGTAGGCGCACCACCTCCGTTCGCCCCGACGGATCTGAGATCCAGGGGGACGTCGGTGATCCGCTAGAACGAGGATCGCTCGCCCTCGTACATTGCGACAACTTTTGCGAAAAGCGCGACGAGCGCTCTGCCTCTCTCGTGCTTATTTCAGCGCGGCGGGGCCGGCGCTACCGAGTCGCTCTGCACACACGCGTTCAAGTCGAAGAAGAGAAATTCGAGCGCCTGTTCTTGCGCGGTCAACGTGCCTCCCTGGCAAAGAGCGGGGAACTTGCTAGAGCCGCCTGACGGAGCATCTTCGGTCTCCACGTGAATGTCGCTGAGGACCACGCGCCCGCACTGATCCGCGGGAGCAGACCCGACTGGCGTATTGAAGGTCATGTATTGCGTTTGATACGTGCTGCCTGTGCCCTGGTAGATCCAGCGTGTGCTGTCGGCAGGGTTGACCTGTTTGATGCTGGGCGGCGAGGCCGTGTCGGTGATGTCGATTTTTCCGCGCGTCGTCGTTGCGTGGATGTTCTGCAGCCAGTCGGCAAAATCGCTCCCTTTCGGAAAGCTCGTGTCGACCAACGAATCACCGTCTTGGCCGCTGTCGCCCCATGACGCAACACCCTCCGACGCGGTTTCGTTCTTGAACCAGTAGTAGTGGAAGTGCGTCGCGAACACGCGGCCGCCGCCGTTCGTGTAGTCGCGCATGTTGTCGAGCGCGGACGCGGATTTGTCGCTGCCGTACTCGTCGCATTCACAAGTGAGCGCGACGATGTCGAAGCCTTTGAGCGCCGTCGGGTTGTCCCACAAATCGGTGGGTGAGCCGTAAGCGCGCGGCGTGTTGCCGTCGATCGTGCTGCCGCCTTCGCCTTGATAAAGTTGCACGCGTCCGGCGCCCCCGCCGTTCGAAAATTCCGAGGCGTCGACGCCGATTTTTCGGATGAAGCACTCCAATGAGTCGCAGCCGCCCGTCGAAACGGCGATCTTCGGAATGTGACCTTCCGTCGAATTTTTCGGCAGACGCGTGAGATCCGGATCGATCGGATTGTCGGTGCACGCGGTGACCTCCGGAATCGTGTACTGGCGCTGCCACTTTCCGACTTGCACGACGATCGGGATATTTTTTCCGACCGGAACGTTCTCGAGCTTGAAGTTGCCCGATGTGTCGCTGAGCACGCTGACGACCGGCGAGGACGCGACCGAGCCGCATTGATCGCACGTGGCGTATCCGTCGTCGGGCGCGGTGACCGCTGCGTTCGGCACGTAGACGATGACGTTGTAGAGCGGCGTCTTTCCCGCTGGATCCAAGATCTGTCCGCTCACCGTCGTGCTCCCGCCGCCGCTGCACGCCTGCTGCTGGCATTGGAGCTTCACACACGGGCCGCCTTCTCCGCTGCCGCCGAGACCGGTGCCGCCTTCACCGTTGTTGTCGCCGCCGTCTCCTCCGCCGAAGTCGCTCGCGTGCTTTGCGCCGCTGCATGCAGCAAGCGCGGTGAAGATCGAAAATGTGGCGATAGTGGTGCTCGTGAGGAGCGGACGGATCTTCATCGGACTTCCTTTCGGCGTTTCGCGTCGGCCTTCGACAACGAAACGGGGCGAGGTTGTCTAGCAGAAGAATGGCCTGCTGCGAGACCTGTCTGCGCGTCTCGTCTGCCTTTTTCGATACCTCGTTCAGGTGCCCTCATTTTTTCGGTCCGAGGTTTCGGCCTCAACGTATCTTTCCCGCGCGAGCGTACGCAGCAGGAGACCACGATGGGCTCGAACGACGAATCAGGCGGAAAAAAAGCCGAAAGGCGTGACGCGTTGAAGGTCCTCGCAGTCGCCGGTGGTGCCGTTTTCGGATGCGCATTGGCCGCTCCGGCCGCCGTTTTCATCACTGCACCCATGGCTGCCTCGCAAGGATCGAGCACTGGCGGCACTTGGGTGAGGACCATCCTTCTCGCATCACTCGTCGACGGCGAGCCGAAAAAAGTGGCGATCATCGCCGACCAACGCGACGCCTGGACCATCGCGAAGAATGTGGAGCTCGGCGCGGTGTGGCTGATTCGCAATGGCGATGCGGTCAGGGCGCTCTCGGTCGTGTGCCCGCATCTCGGCTGCTCGGTGGCCATCGAGGACGACAAAACATTTTTGTGTCCTTGCCACTCGTCCACCTTTGCTCGCGACGGCAAAAAAGTAGCGGGGCCCTCACCTCGCGACATGGATCCGCTCGCTACCAAAATCCAAGACGATTTC
>JBDTFL010000100.1:0-3217 GCA_039937955.1 Polyangiaceae bacterium
TGCGCGTGCCGGCGCGTTTCAGTGCTCCGACGAACTCGTCGTTCAGACGATCGGGACGCAATGACGAGAGGCCGACGTCGATGCCTTTGTCGGCGAAGTGATTCACGAGCTGCGTGATTTTCGGATGATCGCTGACTGCCGCTCCGACGAGGCCGACCTTTTTCGTGTCTTCTGGAATGCGATCCAAGATCACATCCATGGGCACGACGCGCATGCCGCCGTTGGTCGAGCGGCGCATCACGCAGTAGGTGCACGCGCGCGAGCAGCCGCGTTCGGTCTCGATCAAAAACATTCCGCTCAGCACCGCATGCGGCGTCACGATGGTGCTGAACGCGGGAAGCTCTGCGTCGTCTACTTTCGCAACGAGTGGCAATCCGTCACCGTGCAAGCTCGGCACGTAGACGTGGGGCAGACGTGAGAGCGAGTCGAGCTTCGAATCGCGGCTCGCGTCAGTCTCCAAAATGCGAAGCGCATCGATCACGATGGACTCGGCCTCACCGATCACGATCGCGTCGGCGATGGCGCCGAGTGGAAGCGGATTGCTGAACGTCAGGGGTCCGCCCGCCAAAAGGATCGGATGGCGATGATCGCGTTCTTCACGAAACACCGGAATTTTGGCGGCATCCAGCATCGCTACCAAACCAGCAAGCTCGAGCTCGTACGCAACGCTCACTGCGATGACCGGAAAATCTTCCAGCGGCCTCCGTGATTCGTACGTGAGCGGACGCGTCTGACTGAGCGGCGCCGACTCGGCTTCGTCGTCGAGAAACACACGCTCACACGCAAGACCGTCGGCATCCATGATGGCGCGATAAATTCGCTGATAGCCGAGCGAGCTCATCGCCGCGCCATATGGCGACGGATACGCGAGCGCGACGGTGAATGGCGCCTGCTTCGAGATGCGCCCCGTTTCGTCGGCGAGACGCCGGCGAACGACGGTTTCGAGATCTCGGGAAGCCATTTCTCTGTAGCGAACCATAGCACCAGCTAGACTGGTCACTGATGACGACCCCGTCGACCTCCGCGAAAACGGCAATGTCGACACCCAGCGCCGAGCTACGCCGTTTCTGTCTCGCGCTCGAAGAATTTCGTCGCACCGCCGAGGGTCGGGTTCGCACCAGCGAAGAGCTCGTTCAGTCTTTTTTTCCGCATGATGGTGACATCGTCGCCGACCAGCTTTTCCGTTACATGCCGAAAGAAACGCGCGGTCCCATCCTGTCCGGTTGGAAGATTCGCGGTCCGAAAACGGCGCTGCGCGACGACGACGCGAAGATCGAAGAAGTGGTGCACGACTCGTTTCGCTCGGGGGACCTCACGCACGAGATGTTCGAAGCGGCGGTTACACCGGAGCTTTTGATCAATGCGGTGCCGCTCACCGAATGGTGGATTTTTTGGCGAACCGGAAAGCTGAGCGCGGCGATCCTCGTTCATGCGCTGCTCGTCGCCCGCGATCAAAAATTATTGAGCGCAGGTTGGTTCTTGGATCACGTCACGGCGTCGGACGGTGACGCGTGCGGCATCGACGTCTTCGCGCCCAAGCTCTCGAAAGACGATCTGACTCTCTGGGTTCGCGAGATCGCGAAGAGCGGAAATGCCTCGTCGGAGGGGATCGTGTCGGCGCTCGGTTGGGAAAAAATCTTGAGCGCGCTGTCGGTGAGCTCGCTGATGATTTTGATCGACAGCCTCATCACGCGCATCGGTCTGTCACTCCACTTGCCGGCGCAGCTCGAGGAAGAGACCGACATAGAACGCACGGTCGTGCAGACGTGGTCCGAGCGAAAGCAGCTCCGCAAAGATTCGAAATAGCGGTCGCTCTAGACGCTCGCGCGTTAGCTCGACACGAGTTTTCAAGCCGATTTGCGATGTCGGCGTTCGACGAGCTCGAGCACGGCGGGCATGAACGTGACGCCGGCGGTGAGGCAGGAAATTTCGCCCATCACCGCGAGCAATCCGAACAAAAACAGCGCGCGATTTTCGGCCATGAGGAGTGACGAGTAGCCGATGATCGTCGTGAGCGAGCAAAGCGCGACGGCGCTGCCGGTAGAACGAACGGCGAGGGCAACGTCCTTCTTGCCGTCTTCGACGTAACGACTGACGACATTGACCGCGTAGTCCACACCGATGCCGAACGTGATCGGGAAGGCGATGAAGTTCGCGAAATTGATTTTCACATTGAAGAGCATCGCGCCGGCGAGGAGCCAAAGCACACCGACGATGAGCGCGCCAATGACGTAGAACGCCGTGGATTTTCCGCGGAACAAAATCAAGACGACGAGGATGACGCCGCCGAACGCCACGCCGCATGCGATGGGTCCGTCGTGTTGGATCGACTTCAGGATGTCGGCCGAGAGTGGGAGTGATCCGGCGACGCGAGCGGGTCTTCCTGGTCCAGAGGCAGCGAGCGCGCGCATGTCCTCGACGAATGCGAGGAGCGAAGGACCCTCCCAAAGTGCATGCGAGGGTCGCGGATAAATCAGAACGGTTTTTCCGATCGAGCCGTCGCGTTCGCGCATGGCCGTCAAAAAGCTGCGCGGCAAGTCGTCGACGGTGATGGTTTTATTTTCGGATTTGTCGATGAGCCGTTCGACCTCTTCGCGTTTGTCGGGGGCGATTAAAGACCTTATTTTTGGCGTCAGATCTTCGCGGATGCCTTCGGCTTCATCGAGCTTTGCTTGTTGATCGGATGGCAAAACGTCGTCGATGGTTCGCACGTTCGCGACCATCTCCTGCATCGGTGGCTTTGCGATCGCGTCGCGCACGTGTGCCTCGATGGCGGTCGCTTGTTCGTGATTGTCAGCCAGCAACACGACGGGTGTGAGGTAGGTGCCTAGCAACTCGTCCATCTTGCGACCCCAAAAACCTTCGCCGTTCGTCCAGGTGTCGGCGCGGCGCAATTTCGAAAAGTCGTATTCGAGATGCGACATGTTGAAGCTGTGCGCGATGCCGATCGCGAGAATGGTCATGGCCGTTCCGAGACCCACGACGACGCCAGGAAACCTCGTCACGATCTTCGAGACCGCGCCCATGACCTGAAACGAAGATTCTGGTTTTGGCTTTGGCGCGCTCTTTTCATCCTTGTCCAAGAACGCGACGAGCGGCGGCATCAAGAAGAATGCTGCGCACCACGACAGCACCATGCCGATTCCGCCGATGCACCCGAATTGGCGGAAGCCGCGGAACTGCGTGATGACGAGTGACGCATACGAAACACCAGCCG
>JBDTFL010000101.1:0-7626 GCA_039937955.1 Polyangiaceae bacterium
CTCGCATGCCCGTAGCAGGGCGCAGCCTGACACATCGCCAGCAGGTCATACCGGGATATTGCTGCTGGAAGCGCGGCACGCGCGTTGCTCAACACCGCGATCATGAACTCGCTCTCGCTTCAACGTCTCATTCAACGGGCCGTGTTGCTGTCCCTCGGCGTCGGCGCGTGCGGGGGGATTGCCGACAACGGAAGTGACGACGGAGGCAGCGGTTACGACGGCGCAACTGGCGACAGCGGCTCGAGCCATGACGGCGGTAGCGTGACCGACGGCGGATCCATCCGCGACGGCAGCGACGATGGCGCGGTCATCGATAGCGGCTCCGCTTGCGCAGTGACGTCCACGACACCGCTCTCGGAGTCCCCTTGTTATGCGACGTTCTCGTTGAACTCGCCGACTGATTGCGAAGGTCCCCTGACCGCAGATGAGTGCGCGGCGCTCTGCCCGGCAAATTCATCGGCAACGAGCCCAACGGCGACGACGTGCAGCGTGAACGCGTCTCCGCTCACACTCGATTGTCAGTACACCGGAGTCTGCGGCACGGGCCGTCGACCCGAAGGGTTGCTCTCGCCGGCTCGCTCCACGAAAAAACGAAACGTTGCGGCCACCTTTCTTTGCGAGTCCGCCCATCTCGAAGCCGCATCCGTTCACGCGTTTCGCTTGCTCGAGCGAAATCTCAAGTCCCACCGCGCTCCCGCAAAGCTGAGGCGCGCGTGCCTCCGCGCGGCAGCGGATGAAGTTCGACACGCCCGCGTGATGCGGTCGTTCGCACGGCGAGCGGGAGGCGTCGTCCCCAAAGTCCGCGTCGCGAGCGCGGGCATGCGCTCGCTGGAATCAATTGCCATCGAGAATATGGTTGAAGGCTGTGTCCGCGAAACATTCGGTGCCGCTGTTGCGACGTTTCAGGCGAAGCGCGCTCCGAACGCCGGCCTACGTCGCGCAATGGAAGCGATCTCACAGGACGAGACGCGACACGCAGCGTTGTCCTGGCAAATTGCTCGGTGGCTCGATACGCAGCTCGACGAATCCGCTCGGACTCGTGTCAACGCTGCGCGAGCTCGGGCAGTTTGTGAGCTCGCTCGGGAAATCGATCGAGTGCCCGCCCCCGGATTTGGTCTGCCCAATGTCGTCGAAGCCACATCGCTCTTTCGCGCGCTCTCTCGGCTGTGGACGGTCACGCCGAGCGCGGCAGCGTGAACTAGAACTTCGCATCTTTCCCGACGGTGCTCTGCACACAGATCCAGCCGTGCTCGTCGACGTTCCGTTCGCGATGACAAACCAATGCGGGTTCCCGTCCACACGCGACCATCCGCACACCATGTCGCAGCATTTGCTCCCTCGGCTGTCACTTTGAAGCTCGGGCAGCGAGGTGCCGGCGAGCCGCACACCAACTAAGCCAAAATCAGCAAAGCGAACTCGCTCTTGATCGCAAGGGCAGCCAGACTGTCGCCGCCGAGGACGAGCTCGTTCTCGCGTAGAAAGAAAGCGGAGCTCCATGAAGTGGATTGGACTGACGCGCCGCTAGACAGCAACGTACCGGTGGTCATTCAAGTTGGGAAATGGCGGAAGACGTACACACTGCGTACTGTCAACGCGTGCGCGGATAATCCGATGCCGACGCCGCTCACGCTACCGAAGAACGGCTCCGAAGGTGACGCGGTTGCTCTGCGCCCGCTTCGAGGAGGTCGACCGCGCACCAATCGGCGAGGTCTGGCACCGCGACCTGCGCAACCGTTGCTAGGGTGGCAGCGTAGTCGAGGGACGACACCAGCGCTTCTCCGGCGGTCGCTAGAAATGCACTGCGCGTACGTTCCCGCGCTTCGGACACGCGCCTCTCCTCTGCGAGTTCGCGGCGCGCTTCAGCGATTCGGACGCGCACCCATGAGAAGATCAGCACGAGGGCAATCGCTAAAAGGCCTAACGCCAGAACAAAGAAGGCGGCCGTTTTGCGTTTTGCCACATCGTGTTGAGGTATGAAATCGAGCCTCACTTCATCGGCCTCGAGTCCACTAAGAATGCCTCGAACGGTATCCATTTCTACCTTGCCACGCGCCATTGCCTGGGCGAGCTCTCGGCCGCGCGTGCTCGCCTCGTAATGGCGCAACGTCTCCGCCATGAGGAGAAACCGATCGTCGATCAAGCGCTCTAGCTCGGTGAGACGTTGGCCTTGCGAGGGATTGTCGTTCGTCAGGGCTTGGAGACGGTCAAAGGACGTTCGCCAACTGGACACGCCGGCGTAGTAGGGGTCGAGGAAGCTCTTCTCACCGCTCGCCAAGTAACCGCGTTGGCCGGTCTCCGCGTCTACGAGCACATTGGAGAGCTGCGCGAGCGCAAGCCGAACTTCATTGGTGTGGTCAACCCACGCCGTTGCACTCGACAGCGCCGACAGCGAATAAAACGCGCCGCCTAGGAGCAACAGCATCGCAAGCACCAGAACTGGCAGCGCCGAACGCGGGACCCCCGTAGCCCGGCCCGCCGGAGCGAGGAATGCGGTCGTCTGGCGCGCCGGTCGTGCGGCTTGTCATGGTTACGGGCACGGTAGCAGCACGCGCGCTCGACCTGCAGCTGTTGTGGGCTCGACGACGCCGGAAGTCGCGAGCCGTTTCGGTGATCGTCTCGCTCTTTAGGCCGAGTGCGTTCGCAGAATCTTCTATCCCGGTCCATCCAGCACTTACTTTTTGTCGGGAGGGGCCCTCACTCGGATGGAAGTCCGAGCCCCGCGTCGAAATGGAAGTACCTTGCCGGTGGAGACAGGAAGGTCATTGGCGACGCTCGCTAAAACCTGACGTGTTCGACAGCCAAACGTGCCGAAAACCGTGTCGGCCTTCGACGCGGCGTCATGGCGGAGGGCATTGACGAGGGGCTCGATTTCGAGAGCCAAAAATCCTTCTCCCTCGACGTACACCGCTTCGACGCTCCACACAAAACCCGGCACCAACCCAATGGCGCGTGCGATATCGGTGTCATTCACGTAGCGCCGATCGCCATTGATGCTGGTGTAGAGTCGCACCGTTTCGAGGCGGTACCGGAGGCCCTGCTTCGTCCGCGTCGGTACGCGCACATCGGCCGTTCCTGCTGCGCGAAGGCCCGCTCGTTCCAACGATGTAGCACTCAACGCGGGTCACCCACCCTTCGCTACGGGCATGCGCTTGGCGACTTGCATTTGTTGATCGAGGTGTCGCAAAGATAGCCGCCGTAACAGTTGTTCGCGGCGCACGTATGGCCGGAAGCGCACGTGCAGCTCGCCGGCGTGCTTGGCGCAGCGCACGTACCCGGAGAAGGCGCTCCCGAATCGTAGGGAGCACTGCCTGATCCGGAATCGACATGCGTGCTCCCAGCCTCATACGTCGCGGACGAAGCGTCATGCGCGCCGTTGTCCTCGTAGCTCGCTGATCCGGCGGCATCGCTGGCTGTTTGTCCGGCGTCTGCGTCGCTGACCACGCCGCCTTCCGCGCTGGTTTCGGCTACGCCGACGGCGCAGCCCGCCAACAGCCCGGAGAGCAAACCAACGATGCTCGCCCACTTCTTCGGTTCCATTGGCGCGCACCTTCGCATCGCTTTCCTTTACGTCCACCGAATTCGTGGCTTGTCACGCGTTTGTTGCCACCTGGTGCAGGATCGCGAGGGGGTCGCTCTCGCCGGATCTCTTTGAGCGAGGCGGAACATCCGAAACAAGAAATGCGCGGAAGGTGCGCTCGAGCAGGTCGACGACGATTGGTATAAGCGCACGCCACCTCGAAGGCCGTGATGGCGAGACCGGAGCGCGGTCGGTAGTCTCCGCTGCCAACAGGTGAACAGGGGATAATTATCCTACTGGTGCTAGCCTGGGCCGATGGCGGCGAATACCTTGAAAGTCAGCGTCACGATGGGCCGCGATGCGCTTCATCTCGCGAAGACGATGGCAGAGCGCACTGGCCTCAGCTTTTCCTCGCTCGTCACAGCAGCCGTAGAGCGTGGGCTTCCGGAAGTGATCGAAGATCTCGCCCGGCTTCGTGCGGCCGACCAATGGATCGCTGAGATGCCCGCCGCGACGAAGCCGTCGCTGGAGGAAATTCAGACCCTCATCATGCTTCTCGATCGCGGGAGCCCGCCGACGCCTGAAGAGATTGAAACGGCGTTCCCGCGCGCAATCGATCCGCGCGCGAAGTCCTCTCACAAAAAACGGAAAGCGACATGGCGCAAGGGATCACGTTCGACACCGGCGCGCTGATGGCGCTCGAGAGGAATCGGCTTCGTATTGCGAAAGTCTTTCGAGCGGCGCGTGAACAACGGCGCGTGATCACCGTGCCGACTGTCGTTGTGGCGGAATGGGTGCGCGAGGGAGCTGGCTCACGAGCTCGCGAGCGTCTCTTGCGCAGCATGGCGATCGAGGAGCTGACGCGAGATATTGCCGAGAAGGCTGGGCACGTCATCGGCCGCGTCCCGGGCATTCCTCCGGACAAGGGAACGATCGACGCGATCGTCATGACGAGTGCCTGGCTTCGCGGAGATACGATTTTCACCTCGGACATTCCCGACCTGAACCGCATCGAACAAGGGTTTGCACCGTTCGCAAACGTCCAGATCGAGCACGCGTAGCCACGGTTTAGCCGCAACATTGACCACTCTCGATCGCAAGTTGTGTGCAGCATACACGCAACCCAAATGCAATTGCGGTCGACATGCCGTCATGGGCACGAATCCCCTTCAAACCGGGGATCGATTGAAAGCTTGGGTGAGCGAGCGCCTGTGCACGTGGCATCGAGCGCACATGATGGTGCACTGGTACAGTCGACCGGCGTTCGGACAACCGGCCGCCGCGGTTCCGAATCTTCCGCGGTGGCGCATGGTGCAGACGACGATTGCCGTTCACCTGTGCATGATGATGACGGACGATCAGAATCACTATTCCGAGATTCTTAGAGCGGCGCAGGAGCGTGGCTTCACCATGCGCAACACGCCGTGGGCGCTTCTCAGGCAAGTCGGCGAGAATCTTTTGTTAGCGCAACTCGCCGACCTCATGGCCGGATTGTCTCGCGGAAAAGTCGCAGACGTTTTTAGCTGGGAGGCGGAGATTAAGCGTCTCCATCTCGGGATTCGCAGAATCTTGCGATTGCATGCGAAGGGTTGGCTTTCGACGAGCGAAGCCGCAAGAGAGATGCGCATGGTGCATGAACGAGAGGATCGCTGGCGACCACCGGGGGCTCGCAATCGAGCGATCCCGGCACGCTCCGCGCGTTTGCAAATGACCGAGGTTGATCGTTGTGAGCATCTCCCAAGCTCGCTCGAAAAGATAAGATCAGCTCGTCGTCGAGCTCGCGTTCGTACGGTGCGCTACTTGCGGCGCCGCGCAGAGGCTTCTTCGAGGTAACGCCGAAGCGCCTCGGAGAACGAGGTGCCTTCGCGCTTGGCGCGCCGCTGAACGAGCCGGACGTGACGCGAGGGTAGGCGCACAGCGACGAGCTGTGTTTTCGGATCATCGGTGGGTCGTCCGCGGGAGGGCTTTTTCATTTCTCAAATTATGTATAACAAATACCTTGACGAGTGATCGCTGAAGATGGATGCTCATGTCGAAGGGATTTCCATCCACCATGCTCTCTGCCCACGACCTCGAGCTCCGCCTT
This sequence comes from Polyangiaceae bacterium, assembly GCA_039937955.1. Lineage (GTDB taxonomy): Bacteria > Myxococcota_A > Polyangia > Polyangiales > Polyangiaceae > JAICXU01. The sequence goes on from JBDTFL010000101.1 coordinate 5,604, forward strand.
CTCGACCCCGCGAGAAATCGCGCGCGCTTCTACGGACTGACCGAGTGCGTCACGCTCTTTGGTGAGCTGTGCCTCCGCATCGTGTGGGGCCGCTTGGGCAACCGGCGGCTTCGTGAGCGCTCGGAGACCTTCGACAGTCGTGAGGCGCTCGAGCGTCGTCGCGCGGAGCTGTTGGCGCGTCGTCGTCAGCACGGCTACCTCGAATCAAAGTCCGCTACCGAAGCTCTTCGCGCGGCGCCGGAACAAGCCTGCGCGGGACACGAAATGGAGCGGGCGATCGTCGAGGCGCACAGCCTGGAGATTCAGTATCGCAAGGCGCGGTCGCTTGTGGAAACGTGGCACGCCGCGACGCGAGCCCTTCGCGCGTACCTCTGAGCGGCGACACGACGATGTGCTCGATCTCGAAGACGTCTCCACACTCGCGTCGATGTACGACGTCGCGGCAGGCGTCGCGTAACAACGCGCTGAATGCCCGGGCCTAGCGGGGGGACGAAGATTCGCAGTTCGCCGAACGGGCGGCGGCGCCCCTCACGCTTGTCATTGTGGCGATTTTTTCCTTTTGCCGAATCCGCCGGTTTCTTTGGTCGAAGCGCTCAACGGAGTCCATCGTTCGTCCTCTGCGGCATGTTCGGCGCAAGCGAACTTCGATTCGCCACGTTCGAGAACGTAGGACGTTGCCGGTGAGCCGCAGGTTGAGCATTTGTATTCGGTCGGCACGGCGCACCTCTCTAAGCAGAAAAAAGTTCCTCCCCGAATTTCGTTCACATTATTCTTACCCACCGCTTTGCGTCCATGATTTCGAGTGCTTGCGGGGTTCAACGGATTAGACCCGTGTAAATTCGCGCGGCATACCGGATGAGCGGAGCGCGTGTTTGCACGCGAGCGTGATCGCTCGGGCTCGACGCCGGTTTCGTTATACGTAATTCACAAAGAAAGATTCGGCCCGATAGGGAAGGTGAGGACGAACTTCGCCCCTGGACGCGCATGCGCATCGAGCGCGATCTGGTCACCATGCCGCCTCGATGATCCCACGCGCGATCGCGAGTCCAAGTTCCGCTCCAAGCGTCGCGGTTTCGGGCGCTTGCCAGTGGACGTACGCACAGGGGGAGTAGACTAGCGAAATGCGAAACCGATGGATTCACGTTTCGGGTTGCCTTGGCTTCTTCGCACTTCTCGCGTGTTGCGGAGGATCGACGACGACGGTGCTGCCGGGGAGCGACGCTTCCACGGACGACGGTGGCTCGGGCGGCGGTTCCGACGGAGGTACCAAGGACGGGGGTGCCAAAGACGGCGGCACCAAAGACGGAGGCAACGGTACGTGCACTCCGGCGTGCAGCGAGGCCCGCCTTTGTTGCCAGCAAGGTAGTGGCGGCGCGAGTGAGTGCGTGAACCCGTCGAACGATCCACAGAACTGCGGAGCGTGCGGAGCTCCATGCGCCGGCGGAACTTATTGCGCCGACGGCGCTTGCAAGCCCATTCCGTGCGACATCGACGGGGGCGCGTGCGCCGCCTCCGGGCAGACATGCTGCGGCTCGTCGTGTTGCAACACGGGAGATCTTTGCTGCCAAAGCGAGGGTCCGCTTCCTGGGGTCGAGCCGTCTTGTTTCACGCCGACCGCCGATCAGGCGACGTGCCCGCAAGGGTGCGCTCCTCTCTGCGTGAGCGATCGAAATCAAAAGCACGCGCTCGCTCCCGTCGACGAGCAGAAGATCCTCGAATCGGTGTCCAAGATGCCGATCACCACATGGTCCTACGATTCGGACAAGGCATCGGTTCGACATATCGGACCCATGGCCCAGGATTTCCACGCCGCGTTCGGCGTCGGCGCGACCGACCGCGCGTACGACCCAATCGATGCGCACGGTGTTGCATTCGCGGCGATCAAAGCCCTGAACGAAAAGCTCGACGAGCAGAACGTGCGGATCGAGCGCCTCGAGGACGAGAATCGCGAGTTCCGTGGCGTTGGCGGCTCCCGGCAGACGGACGTCTGCCGCTGAGCCGAATGCCAATTTCTGTCATAGCG
>JBDTFL010000102.1:0-4519 GCA_039937955.1 Polyangiaceae bacterium
TCGGCTTGCTCGAGCGGAGGTGGTTGTACCGGTTGCGGAGGTGGCACGATTCCGGGTGGATTCCCACGTCCGTCGGTAATCCCGAATGCGGCAGCCATTCGCTTGACGCGATCAGGGCTCGACCAGCTCGGAGCGCTCTCGCCGAACGTGCTCACGTCGATTCTGAAAACCGACGGCACGCTCTCCTTCCAGATTCCGAAGAGCGACTTCACCGATTATTTGATCGGAAGCGCGACGTCGACCGCCTCGCTTTACGTGAACGTCCACATTTGTCCTGACGGAGCGGATGGCGGCGTGACTCCGCCGACGTGCACCGTGAACGTGAACGTGAAAGATGCGCTGCTTCACGTCGACGGCGTCACGCAGCATTCGATCTCGCTCTCGGGCACCATTCCGCTTCGCCTGCAAGATCTCCCGATCGCGGTTGACGGCAAATATGGCTACAACATCGACTATGGGCTCGGCACCGCAAAAGGCGGCGGTACCATCGCGAGCTTCGCGCTCGACCTCGGCGTCGGCCAGGCGCTCGGCACGCCGCCTGCCAAATGCACGACGAACGGTGCAGGCGCGTCTGTTCCGAACTTCGACTACTTCGCATTCCCGATCACGGCGTCGATTCCGATCGTCAACGAGACACAAGCACCGCGTGACGGCTACGCGCAGATCGATTTCGCGAACGCTAAGATCATGCCGACCATCACGTCGGCCAATGCCGGCATTTGCGGCAACTGCTTCCTCGATGGCGTGAACCCGCTTTGTTCCATCGCAGGCATCAACATCGGCTTCGGTTGCAACTGCAACAACAGCCACCTGTGCTGCAACGACGTGTACAACTTGGTTGAGACCTCGCTCTTCTCGACGCTGACGAGCACCTTGACCGGCGCCATCAGCGGCTTGCTCGAGAGCCAGGCGTGCACGAAGACCGACACGACGACGACGCCGGGCTGCCCGACGGGCTCACACGACGTCAGCGGCACCTGCATGTTCGACGCAGGCCCAGCGAATACGTGCGTTCCAATCGAGCTTGGAATCGCGAGCAAAATCGATCTGAGCTCCGCGCTCGCTTCGATCTCGCCCGGCACCACCGGCGCGCTCGACATCACATTGGCTGGCTCGGGTGATTTGCAAGTCACCGCGCCCGACGGCACCGCAGGATTGCCCGTCGACAACACGCCCTACATGGGTCACACACCGAACGGCGTGACGCTGACGATGCTCGGCGGCGCCCTCCCCTCGCCGCAGTCCGCATGCGTTCCGGCGTTCACGAACGTTCCACCGACCGGCATTCCGGTTCCGGATGAAATGTTGAAGGACGGCGCGGCGGGTTGGCCGACGGGCGACGCGCTCAAGGGTCCGAACTTCGGAATCGCGCTCTCGGGTCGCTTCCTCAACTACGCGTTCGGCAGCATCTACAACAGCGGCCTTCTCTGTTTGGGAATCACCACCGAGCAACTGCAGCAACTTCAAACCGGCTTGCTCAGCGTTCTCATTCCGTCGATCAAGGGTCTGACGTTCGAGCAAAAAGCAGCCTCCGTTGCGATCTCGACGCGGCCTCAAGCTCCGCCGAAGGTCACGCTCGGCGGCGGCACCGACGTGAACAAGGATCCGCTCATCAAGGTCCAGCTCGACAAGTTCGCTGTCGATTTTTATGTGTGGAGTGACGACCGCTACATTCGCGCGTTCACGTTCACCGGCGACCTCACGCTGCCGCTCAATTTGTCGACGGCGAAAGATGCGAAGACGAATCCGAACGGCGGGCTGCTCCCGGTGCTCGGTACGATCGTCATCGCCAATCAAGTCGTCACCAACAGCGACCTTCTCACCGACGATCCCAAGCTCATCGCGGATTCACTCGCGTCGATTTTGGGCGGTCTCGGTGGTCAGCTCGTTGGTGCGCTGAAGCCGATCGATCTCGCCAGCCTAACGTCGTCGTTCGGCGTGTACTTGCAGATCCCGTCGACCGGAATTCGCAAGCTCACCAAAGGCACCGACGACTTCCTCGGAATTTTCGCGGATCTCTCGGACAAGCCGTCCGCGACGATCGAGCCTGAAACGCAGGTTCAAATTGTCGAGAAGATCGTCCACCCGGAGGCGATGAGCCTCACCACTGCTTCACGCGACAAGCTCCCCGAGCTTCACGTTCAATTCTCTTCGCCGCAAGACGACGGGACGAACGCAGTGGAATACGCGTGGTCGATCGACAAGAGCACACCCAGCGAGTGGTCGACGGAACACACTCCGGTCATCAAGACCGACTACCTCGTTTTCCAAGGCAACCACACGCTCAACGTTTGGTCGCGCATGGTCGGCGATCCGATGTCGCAGAATCCGGTTCCGGCAACCGCCGCGTTCCGCATCGACACGTTGCCGCCGTCCGTGAAGCTCGATCAGCAAACCGATGCTCTCCACGTCGACGCGTGGGACATCGTGAGCGACACCTCGGCGCTTCAAGCGCGCACCCGCACGACGCTTCCAGGTGCAACGGTCGCCGCATTCTCCGATTGGCAGCCGTACGACAAGCTGACGACGCTCTCGCCCGACTCGAACGCGATCTCGATCGACGTCCAAGTGAAGGACGAAGAAGGCAACGTCGGAACGGTGAGCTCTCCGCTCATTCGCGGTCGCGCGGACAGCACGCTTACCGCAGCAGGATCGGGCTGCGGTTGCTCCACCCCGGGAACACGAAGCACTGGAAATACGTGGGGATTCGTTCTCCTCGGCGGATTCTTCGCGTTCGCAATGCGCCGCTTTCGCGGACGCACCAATAAAAATGGCTCGCCGAAGAAAATGACGAACGGTGTCTCGCGCGGCTCGAACAAAGCCGCGTTGATCGGACTCGGCACCATCGCGGTGCTTGCTGCTGCGAGCCAAGGTTGCTCGTGCGCGGACAGCAACGGCGTCACTGCGAAAGGATGCGGCTCGGACTGCAAGCAGGTCTGCCAGCCCGCCATTTCTCAAGGCATGATCGGCGCGTACACGTCGGTCGCAACTGCAGCTGACGGAACGATCTGGGTCGCTGGTTACAACGACGCAGCGCTCGGCAACGACGGCAGCTACCAATACGGCGATCTCGTCGTCGGCAAATACGATGCGTCCGGCCAAAAAGTCGGCTGGGCGACGGTGGACGGTCTTCCGCCGCCTCGCACCGACGGAACGTGCCCAGACAACGACCCGACAGGATGGCGCGGCGGCGAAACCGATTCCGGTGACGACGTCGGCTTGTGGACCAGCATCCAAGTCAACAGCAGCAACCGCCCGATGGTCGCGTATTACGACGCGACCAATCACGCGCTGAAGTTCGCGGCCGCATTCGACAGCGACACGTTCGGCATGTACACGCTCGCCGGCGCATCACCGGGCGGACAGCCTGCAGAACCGGGCGAAGACGCCGGCCGTTACGCGAAGATGACCGTCGTCAACGGCAATCCCGTGATCGCCTTCAGCGTCACGGAGACCGGCAACGGCGGACACGAGCGCTCCAAGGTCGTTCTCGCAACGGCCAACAGCTCGACGCCCCACGACGCCAGCGCATGGACGTTCCAAGACGTTTACGTCGACGAGACCGATCCGTGCCGCGCGTCCACCTGCCCGACTGGACAATCGTGCATTCTCGAAACCGGCGTCTGCCAGCCCACTGTCACCGGCTGCACGCCGGCAGATTGCGGCGGCTCGGGCAAGGCGTGCGTCACCGTCGGAACCACGGCGACCTGCGACACCGTCGTCGGCACCAGTTACATCGACGACTACCCGAACTCGGCGTCCGACTACATCAGCGTCGCGCAAGGTCCGAGCGGCCTCGGAATCGTCGCGTACGATCGCGTTCACGGAAACTTGCTCGGCATCTCCAACACCGGCAGCGGTTGGGCAACGCAAATCCTCGACGGCGAGACTGGCTCACGCGCCGCGAAAACCGCGGTCGACACCGGCGACGACGGCGTCGGGGCGTCGCTCATCATTACGCCCGACAACAACTGGCACGTGTCGTATGTGAACGGCGAGAAAGAAACGCTCCAATACCTCGAGGTTCCCGCCGGAAAAACGCCGCTTCCGGGCGAAGTCGTCGATACCGGTATGGATTTGGGAACAGGCACACCGGCCTTCGCCGATGGTCAGCACATCGTCGGTGACGACTCGCGCGTCGAGGTCGACTCGGGCGGCGTCGTCACGATTTATTACCAAGACGCAACCATCGGCACGCTTCGCGTGGCGACGGGCACGCTCAAAGGTGGATCACATACGTGGGCGCTCAAAGCAGTTGCCCAACCGAACAAATTCGCGGGCTACTTTCCGCAGTCGGTTCCGGGCGGCACGCAAATCACCAATTGGTGGCGCGCAACCGATCCGACGACGAAAGACATCACGGGCGATGTCACGATTTTAACGCCGTGAGCTCGACGCCGTGACTCCACGGTAAATCAGCCACGAAACGACGCGTCCACTTTCACGAGTGGGCGCGTTTTTTTTCAAGCCGAGCTACGCGCAGGCGTCCAGATCAAGCCGAGCTACGCGCAGGCGTCCA
>JBDTFL010000103.1:0-14237 GCA_039937955.1 Polyangiaceae bacterium
CCGGTTCACGCGCATGATCAAATCGCAGCGGTCGGAACCGGTGAATTCACCGCGATCAATTTTCTGACGCACCCGTCCGATTTCGAGAGTCTCGACGGCGCGACCTTCGCGAAGGATGCGGGCGGCAACATCATTCCGGCGCCGGACCAACCGACCGAGCGCATCTGGGCGACGATTGCCTTGCCGACGATGGCAATGCCACCCACCGGTTATCCCGTGGTCATCGTGCAACATGGGCTCGCGAGTTGGCGCGGCTACGCGTTCTCGTTGGCGAACACGTTCTGCAAAAACGGGTGGGCGGTCATCGCCATCGACAGTTATCCGTTCGGCTCGCGCGCGCCGGAGCCCGAGTTTCAACACGACACGAGCACCGATTACCAAAACGCGCCGGGAGCCAAATACAAGGGTCCTGACGGCATCGGCGACACCTCGAACAACGCACGCAACAGTGCATTCGACATGTTTGGCGGCTTGAAAAATCTCGGCGCGTTGCGCGACCAGCTTCGGCAAGCCTCGCTCGACACGAGCCAGCTGGTTCGAATGATTCGTGGCAATCCCGACCTGTCATCGCTCGCGACCAGCGCGACGACACCGAAATTCGACGCGACGCGCATCGCTTACATCGGCGATTCACTCGGTGGCATCGAAGGCGCGACCGCTGCGGCGATCGAACCGAACGTCGGCGCTTGGTTCCTCAACGTTGCGGGTGGCGGTGTGCTCCAAGAGCTCGCGACGCATGGACCGTCGGTCGGTTTTTCATTGTCGGCAGCAGCGGCGCTCGATTTCGGATTGACCGGCGACACCTTCGACGAAGGGCATCCGCTCGTCGTGCTCGGCCAAACATTGATCGATGCGGGCGACCCCCTCACCTTCGCGAAATTTCTCGTGACCGATCCGCAAGTCATCGGCGGCGCAGCATCGACACCGCGAAATATTTTGCAGACCGAGGTGATCTACGACGAGCTCGTCGCAAACGAGTCGGGCGAGGCGCTCGCGCGCGCTGCGGGATATGGGCTCGCTCTGCCGAACGTCGGATCGAACGCAGGCGTTTTGGACATGAAGGACCTCACCAAACGCGTGGGTCCGGTGCCGCTGCAAAACATCGCGGCGGATTCCGCGGGCGCCATTCACGACACGCCGATCGCCGGGAAAACTGCGGTTGTCGTTCAGCTGTCGCCGGCAACGCACGGCGAGGACCTCGTTTCGTCGACCGCGGCAAGGACGTGGAATGCGCCTTTCGTCCACCCCTTCGACATGCTCGACAAATCGTTCCGAGTTCGCACCTCGTACCGCACCGTCCAAGCGGGCGCAGTGCAGTTTTTCGCTGACGAGTTTTCCGGAAAAGTGCCTCGCGTAGCGGGTTTTACCGCTCCAATTCGCGATGTGGACGACGACGGCACACCCGACGACGTCGACGCTGATCCGAACAATCCGTCCGTGCACTGACCTTTCACTGACGCGTCACCGCGTTTCTTTTTCCGAAATTTCGATCCTGGCCAGCCAAGGTCGGCGCGCGGTGCTAGTTCATTAAAGGAGGACGGATGAAGGTGCGCGGTCCGAAAGCTCGACACCGCAAACCGGCAAAATCAGCCGGCGGGTCGCGAAGCGCACGTTGGCCGCTCGGATCGGAAAGCGTCGACCGACGCGTCGTCCGCGAGACCGTTTTCACGGTCGCATTGGCGGTCGCTTCTGCGCTTGGCGTGGCAATCGGCGCGCACTTCGCGGAGCGCCTCGTGCTCGCAATCGCAGCGATCACGCTCTTCGCCCGGGCGTTCATCCGGCTCGCCGCACGCCGCAAAGCCACGCGTGATGCGGGTTTCGTGGTGCTGGACGATCGCGGAATTTCGCGGCGTCAGGCTTCCGTTTCCACGGCGCTCGCTTCTTGGTCTGCGCCGTTTGGTGTTTCGCTGTTCGCCAGCAAATCGGGTGACCGCGGCCTCATCGCCTTCACCTCGGAAGGCGCCACACGATTTTTGGGCGTGCATGTTTTCGCCGCCGAAGAATCGTCCGCCGCAACGTTGTTCGAGCACGCTGCCGTTCGCGCCGACGACGACGCGCTTTTTTCACAAGGCGTCGACAGCTCGCTCGGTGCCGAAAACGCCGCCGAGCTTTTGCGCCGCATCGAAACACGCGAGCCAGAAGCCATCGAACGCGCATTCTTGTCGAGCGCACGCGGCGAGTCGATCACGGTCGAACGCACCAAGCTTTGCATCGGCGACCGTGAGGTAGACCTCCGCGCACCGCTCGAGTGGCGCCCATTTTTGTTTCACGAGGTCGCAGGCCACGTCACCACCATCTATCAAGCCACGTGGGTTCGCCAAGAACTACAGGGAAAAACAAGCGAGATCGTGCTCGTCGCTCCATTGCCTGCAACGAGCGATGTGCGCCTCTCCTCTTCGCTCGCGGAGGCCGCGCCGAATCGCGAAGCACGCGTCGCCATCGAACGCCTCTTCATGCCGCTCATTCGTCGCGCGCTCGAACGTTCGCCGCGTGCATCACGCACGAGCCCTGCGCCCGCACGAAATGTCGTCCCCGCAAAAGGCGGAGCAGTTCCCTAGACGCCCGCGCGTAGCTCGGCTCAGTGTGGTAATGGCTTGTCGCGATGGGCAGCTTCTACGTCACGACGCCGATCTATTACGTCAACGACGTGCCGCATCTCGGCACCGCGTACACGACGATCATCGCCGACGCGCTCCGCCGTTTTCATCTTTTGCTCGGCGACGACACGTACATGCTCACGGGCACCGACGAGCACGGCCTCAAGATCGAGCGCCAAGCCAAAGAGGTCGGGCTCGCACCAAAAGTCTTCACCGATCAGATCAGCGAGCGTTTTCGCGAAGCGTGGCCGAAGCTGGAAATCGCGGCCGATCGTTTCATTCGCACGACCGACGCCGATCACGAAGCGTTCGTCATCGAGCTCTGGAAAAAAATCGCGAGCGTCGGCGACCTCTACAAAGGATCGTACGAGGGTTGGTATTGCGTCGGCTGTGAGGAGCTCAAAACCGAGAAAGAGCTGCTTCCCGGAAACTTGTGCGCGATCCACAAGACGCAAGTCGAGCGCGTGAAAGAGGAGACGTACTTCTTCAAGCTCGAAAAATACCAAGCGCGCCTGCTCGAGTTTTACGCGAAGCACCCGAATTTCATTCAGCCAGAGACGCGCCGCAACGAGGTGCTCAGCTTCGTCAACGGCGGCCTCAAAGATCTGTCGGTTTCGCGCACCAGCTTCTCGTGGGGAATTCCGGTCCCGGACGATCCGAAGCACGTCATGTACGTGTGGTTCGACGCGCTCACGAATTATCGAAGCGCGCTCGGGCACGGTGATCTCAAGAAATATTGGTCACCGAATGCCAAGGTCGTGCATTTGGTCGGCAAAGATATTTTGCGATTTCACGCGGTATTTTGGCCCGCTTTCTTGATGGCTGCAGGATACAAGGATTCGGAAATTCCGAATGTCGTCTTCGCGCACGGCTTCCTCACCATCGACGGCGAGAAGATGAGCAAGTCTCTTCGTAACGCCGTCGACCCGCTCAAGATCGCAGCCGAGCTCGGCGCCGACGTGCTCCGTTATCACCTGCTGCGCGCGATCTCGTTCGGTCAAGACGGCGACTTCGATCACGCCGCAATCTTGGAACGCTACAACGCGGACCTCGGAAAAAATCTCGGCAACCTGCTGAATCGCACGCTCGGCCTTTGCGCGAAAATGACCGCGGGAAAAGCTCCGAAAATCGGCGAGCGCTCACCGCTCGACAATCAGCTCGAGGCAAACGTGAGCGCGGCGCTCGACGCCGTTCGTCAAAGTTGGGAAACGCTCGAGCCACATCGCGCGCTCGAAGGCACGATGGCGATTTGCTCGTTCGCGAACAAATACGTCGACGAGTCGGCGCCGTGGACACGCGCGAAAGATGATCCCGCGCGTGTGCCGACCATTCTCGGAATGCTCTTGTCGGTGCTCCGTGCGGTGAGCGTTTTGATTTGGCCAGCGATGCCGAAGAAGAGCGACGAGATGCGCGCGCAGATCGGCCTCGCGCCGCTGTCGCCAGAAATCGGATCGGATGTGTGGCCCTCCACGCTCGAGCTCGTGCCGGAAGGAACGCCACTCGACGTTGGCAAGCCACTCTTCCCGACGCTCGACGCCGATCAGCAAAAGGCCGTGCTCGAAAAGTTGGTACCGAAAAAAGAAGCGCCCGCAGACGCAACTGCGTCGATCGCGGATGCACCGCAAAGACAAGCGGATTCCGCGTCTTCTGCTTTAGAGGACGCTCCGATCACCTACGATCACTTTACGACAGTCGAGCTCAAGGTCGGCCTCGTCAAAACGTGCGAGCGCGTCCCGAAGAAGGACAAATTGCTCAAGCTCGCAGTCGACGTGGGCGAGCCGGAGCCTCGCACCATTGTCGCGGGTCTGGCGCTCTCGTTCACGCCGGAGAATTTGGTCGGACGCAAAGTCGTGGTCGTTGCGAACTTGGCGCCACGTGATTTCGGCAAAGGCCTCGTCTCGCACGGAATGCTTTTGGCGACGGGCCCGAGCGAAAAATTGATCCTCGCGACGGTCGACGGCGACGCGGCACCCGGCTCCCGTCTCAAATAATTTTTTCTAGAAGACGCGCCTAAGTCACACGATCGATCAAAAGCGATCGCGCTGCCGGTGCGCTGTCGCCGATCGCAAATGCCGCGGCAACGCGCTCGGTGATTTCGTTCGCGTCGGTCGCTAGGTGAACGTGAAGCTGCGCGAGCTCTTCACCGCGCGAAACTTTTTTGCCGGGTTTGGCGAGCACCGAAATACCGACCAACGGATCGACTTTTTGGTCCGCGCGCGTGCGACCCGCGCCCATCGACACACCGGCCAATCCAATTTCGAGCGCGTCGACGCTGGTGACGAATCCGTCGCGCTCGGCCTTCACGCTGACCGTCTCTTTGGCTACTTTCAAAAGAGAAGGATCGGCGACCACCTTCGCGTCGCCATGTTGCGCGGCGACCATTTTTTCCATCACCCGAACCGCATCGCCGTTCGCGATCGCCCTCTTCAGCTTTTCGCGCGCCTCTTTGGAATCCGCTGATTTACCGCCCAAAACCAGCATTTCCGCACCCAACAAAAGCGTGCACTCTACAACATCTTCGGGGCCGCGACCGTGTAGCACCTCGAGCGCCTCGCGTGTCTCATTCGCATTTCCGACCGCAACGCCGAGCGGCGCGCTCATGTCCGTCAAGCACGCGACGACTTTTTTTCCGGCGCCTTTGCCGACGCGCACGAGAGCTTCGGCCAGGGTGCGCGCGGCCTGCTCGTCTTTCATGAACGCACCGCGTCCGACTTTGACGTCGAGCACGAGAGCATCGATTCCTTCGGCGAGCTTCTTCGACAAAATGGAAGCGACGATCAGCGGTACGCACTCGACCGTCGCCGTCACGTCGCGCAACGCGTAGATGCGTTTGTCGGCAGGCGCGATGTCTTTGGTCTGTCCGATCATGCACGTGCCGACCTCTCCGACGATGCGCGCGAAATCCGCGGTCGGAAGATCGGTTCGAAATCCAGAGATGGCTTCGAGCTTGTCGAGCGTGCCGCCGGTGTGACCAAGGCCGCGCCCGCTGACCATTGGAACCGGAACACCGCAGGCCGCAACCAGAGGCGCGAGGCAAATCGAAATTTTGTCGCCGACGCCACCCGTCGAATGCTTGTCGACCTTGAGCCCGCCGACGCTCGACAAATCCAAAACGCTGCCCGAATGAAGCATGGCCTGGGTGAGCGCCACCATCTCCACATCGCTCATTCCCCGGAAAAACACGGCCATCAAGAACGCCGCCATCTGATAGTCCGCGAGCGCGCCGCTCTGGAACGACTCGATCACGCGTGTGATTTCGTCACGCGAAAGCTCCAGGCCGTCGCGCTTTGCTGCAAGCAGCTCCACCAGCGATTTCATGGTGCGCGGACCGTAGCAGCTCACCTATGCTTCTCCCACTTTGCGACCCTCCTCTTGTCCGGCTCTGGCACTTCTCATTTCGGTTTCTTCGTTCGCCTGCTCGAAAAGCTCGGTGCCCGACGACACCGGCGGAATGCTTGCGCCATCGGCATCTGCGGCGATGCCCGTTCCCGCCGATTTCACTGGCATGGAGATCAAGCACGACGCTGCCACAGCGGATTCGCCATCGGCCGCAGCCTCGGCAAGCGCAGCGCCGCCTGCATCATCACCAACTGCCGCAAATTCAGCCGCGCCAGTGACATGCGGATCGAAGACCGATCCGTGTCCGCTCCAGAAATGGATGAAGGAGCACACGCAAACGGATTTGTCGGCGGGGGACATGCCTTCGCTCGCAGGCGACCTCGACAAGATCGCAACGATGGCGCCGGCCGGCTACACGAAGTGGGCATCGATCGCGAAAGATGGCGCAACGGCCGCACGCGCGGCGAACACGGACGCCACGAAAGCGAGCTGCCGCGGATGTCACGACGCCTACAAAGCGAAATACAAAGCCGAAATGCGAACGCGCCCTGTGAGCTAGGAAGCACGTGAAAATCGCACCGAGGCACGCGTGAAAAGTTGGGCGCCAACCCAACCTCGCGCGCGAACAAAGACGCGCGGACCGAAACGAGGCCGAAAACAAGGTAGTTTCGGAACGCATCGCCGTCTTTCGAAGTTGCGCGACGCACTCGACAAACAGCCGAGTGGCCTCACGCTCGAAGAAATCGCCGACGCACTTTCGGTCACGACGCGCAGTGTTCGCCGCTATCTCGCGGAGCTCGGTAAATGGGGTGCTGAGCTCGAGTCGATCGAAACGGCACCCGGCGGCGCGCATCTTTGGCGCATCAAACCGAGTGAACGCGGGCGCTCGCTCACGCTTCGGCGCACGCAGGCGTACGCGCTCTTGGCCACGCGCAAACATTTCGAAGCACTGAAAGGATCGGCTCTCTACGACGAGATCGATCTCGTGATGCGTCAGCTCATGACGATTGCGCAGCGGCCCACCAAAGCGACGGCGCGCGGTGAAATAGCAGTAAATGCGCGATTGGAAGAGCGCCTGCTTTTCTTGCCCGACGCCCCACGTCGTTACGACGCGCGCGCCGAGGAGCTCGATTCACTCTTTCACGCCGTCGCTGATTTGCGCGTGCTCACGTGCGCCCTGAGCGACAAACGCGCAACCGTCATCCAGCCGTACGCGCTACTTCTGCATCGCGGCGTCATCTGGTGCGTCGCGCATTCGCCTTCATTGCGCGAGACACGGGTGATCGCGTTCGACGACATGCGCGACGTCGACGTGGGGGTCGAACGCTTCTCGTTGCCCGACAATTTCGACGTCACTGACTACTGGCATGGTGATTTCGGAATCGCGGTGCCCACGAAAACGCGCGACCGAATTCGCGCGCTCGTGGAGTTCGAGCCACGTGTCGCACATGAGGTTCGCGGACGAAAATGTCACCCGTCGCAACGCGTCGCCATTGCTCAAGACGGCCGCGTTCGTGTTTCGCTCACGCTCGGAGATCTCGGTGCCGCAACGCGCTGGGTGCTCGGTTTCGGCGACGCCGCGCGCGTCATCGAGCCCGCGGAGCTGGTTTTGTCGGTCGAAACCGCGCTCCAAAAGATGCTTGCAAGATACACCTAAACAGAACCGGTCGTGGACAAGGCCCGTGCGCCGTGGGAGAAGGAAATCGCCATGTCCTCAGCGCTTCACGTTTTGCCGAACGACCCGATCGTCCACAAAAAGCCGCCCGTCGACCCTGCGACGCTCGAGCATCGCAATCTTTTATCGGGGCCGTTTTGGCAAAAAATTCCTTCGTATCGCGAGGCGACCGAGGCACAGTTCAACGATCACAATTGGCAAGCCAAGCACACCATCACGAACATCCCGAAGCTGCTGAAAGCGCTCGAGGGCCTGGTGTCACCCGCGTTCATCGAGGACGCGGAAGCCGGCTTCAAACGAGCGCCCATGAGCGTGCGCGTGAGCCCGTATCTGCTTTCGCTCATCGATTGGAACGACCCATATTCTGATCCGCTACGCACGCAGTTCATTCCAGTTGCGTCGCGTCTACTGCCGGATCATCCGAAGCTCGATCTCGATTCGCTCCACGAGCAGGAGGACGCGCCGGTGCCGGGCCTCACGCACCGCTATCCCGACAAAGCCCTATTTTTACCGCTTGATCAGTGCCCTGTGTACTGCCGCTTTTGCACGCGCAGTTACGCCATCGGCCTCGACACCGAAGAAGTAGAGAAGGTCAGCTTCCGCGCGAACGACGAACGTTGGAAGCGCGCGTACGAGTACGTGGCCTCGCGTCCCGAGCTTGAGGACATCGTCATCAGCGGCGGCGACGCGTATCAATTGCGCGCGCAGCAGCTCGAGGACATCGGCAACACGTTGCTCGACATGCCGAACATTCGCCGCCTGCGTTACGCGACGAAGGGCCCGGCCGTCATGCCCATGAAAATTCTCACCGACGATCCGTGGGTCGACGCACTCACGCGAGTAGTGGAAAAGGGCCGAAAGCTGCACAAAGAAGTTGTACTGCACACGCATTTCAATCACCCGAGCGAGATCACCGAGATTACGCAGCTGGCGATGAACAAGCTGTGTGAGCGCGGCATCGTCGTGCGCAATCAGTCGGTGCTCCAGCGTCGCGTGAACGACTCACCGGAAATCATGACGCTGCTCGTGAAGCGGCTAGGTCACATCAATGTGCATCCTTATTACGTCTACGTGCACGATTTGGTCAGCGGCGTCGAAGATCTGCGCACCACGGTCGACACGGCCATTCACATCGAAAAGCACGTCCGCGGAACGACCGCCGGTTTCAACACACCCACGTTCGTGGTCGACGCACCGGGCGGCGGCGGCAAGCGCGACGCGCATTCCTACGAATATTACGATCGCGACTCGGGCATCAGCGTGTACTCCGCGCCGAGCGTGAAACCGGGTCAGCTTTTCCTCTATTACGATCCGCTCGATCAGCTCAGCGAGACGATGCGTCGTCGTTGGGCAGACCCGAAGGACCAAGAAGTCATGGTCAATGCCGCGATCGCCAAAGCGCGCGAGCACGTTCGATAGCTAGACGCGCGCAATCTGCGCGCTCAGAAAAAAATAGAACCCGATGATTCGCCTCGACGCAGTCTCCAAGCAGCACGGCAAACAAATCCTTTTCATGGACGCCTCGGTCGGCGTTTTTCGCGGCGACAAAGTAGGTTTGGTCGGCCCAAACGGATCCGGAAAGTCCACGATTTTTCGGATGATCATGAAAGAAGAAGAGCCAGATGGTGGCGCGGTCACGGTCGATCGCAACATCGCCATCGGATATTTTTCGCAAGACGTCGGCGAGATGAGCGGGCGCACCGTTTTGGAAGAAACGGTGGCTGGTGCTGGTGCCGTTTCAGAAGCGGCGCACGAGCTCCACGCGATGGAGCACGCGATGGCCGATCCCTCACGCGTCGACGAGCTCGAGCAATTGATCGAACGATTCGGCATTGCGCAAGCCCGTTTCGACGAGCTCGGCGGTTACGCGCTCGAGGCTGGCGCGCGCGAAATTCTCACGGGCCTCGGTTTTCGCGACGACGTGATCGACGACGATGTCGGCAAGCTCTCTGGCGGTTGGAAAATGCGCGTCGCGCTCGCGCGCATTCTGCTCATGAAGCCGGACGCGCTGTTGCTCGACGAGCCGACGAACCACCTCGATCTCGAATCGATTTTGTGGCTCGAAAATTTCTTGAAAAATTTCGAGGGCGCGATCGTGATGACGTCGCACGATCGTGAATTGATGAACCGTCTCGTGAATCGCATCGTCGAGATCGACGGCGGCGAGCTCACGTCTTACACGGGAAATTACGACTTTTACGACCAACAAAGGCTCCTCGCCGAGGCGCATCACGAGGCGCAATACGAACGTCAGCAAGCGATGCTCGCGAAAGAGATCGCATTCATCGAGCGCTTCAAAGCGCGCGCGAGCCACGCCGCTCAAGTGCAGTCACGCGTGAAGAAGCTCGACAAGATCGAGAAGGTCGAGCCACCGAGACGCCGCAAAACCGTCGAGTTCGATTTCCGCGATCCGCCGCGTTCGGGCGAGGACGTCGCAAAGCTCGATCACGTAAAAAAAGCGTGGGGCGCACGGAAAATTTACGACGACTTGGATTGGCTCGTACGCCGCGGCGAGCGCTGGTGCGTGATGGGAATCAATGGCGCCGGAAAATCGACACTTCTCAAATTGATCGCCGGCGAAATCACACCCGATCAAGGCAGCGTCACCATCGGGAAGAGCGTTAAAATGGGCTATTTCGCGCAGCACGCGATGGACGTGCTGAAGCCCGACGAGACGGTCATCGACTCCCTTCGCAATTCATTTCCGATGGCCACGCTCGGCTCGATGCGCTCACTCGCGGGCGCATTCGGCTTCTCCGGCGACGACGTCGAGAAAAAAATCAGCGTGCTTTCCGGCGGCGAAAAAGCGCGTGTCGTGCTGGCGCAGATGCTCTACGACCCGCCGAACTTTCTCGTGCTCGACGAGCCCACAAACCATCTCGATCTCGCCACCAAAGAGATGCTGATGACCGCGCTCAAAAACTTCCAAGGCACGATGCTCTTCGTCTCTCACGATCGAACGTTCTTGGGCGCGCTCTCCAATCGCGTGCTCGAGGTCGACGTCAAAGGCGTGCGCATGTACGGCGGCGGATACCGCGAATACGTGGGCGAAACCGGCCACGAAGCGCCCGGCGCCTGATCACCAGAAGAAGCGCGCGCGAGAAGAAAACAAAACTTTCCGAGAGCAGCCCCGTCTGACCTCGAGAGGCTCGAGGCGATCGTGTCTTCAACGTCCGCGAGCGAAGGTGCGTGGTGTAGGTCAACGCGCCACGACTCAAAAATCGTCAAATTTGACGCGGTTTACGGTGTTTTTCTCACCCTCATGACGTTGACACTCCTTGAATGTGAAAGGTAAGGTTCCATTATGGCAAGCGTCGCTCTCTCTTCGGCATTTGCGCGCAAGGTCCTCTTCTCAACAACGCTCATCGGAGCCACTCTCACGATGGGCACCGCGTGCGATCTTCCAAAAGATGCGCCGCGCCCGCCTTTCGAGGCGATGATCAAAGTCGAGAGCGATCCAGGCGTTCCACTGCCCGGCGCCGTTGTCGTGCGAAACGGAAAAGACCTCGCGGCTACAGGCGTAGACGGTCGCGCGAAGCTGCAAATCGCCGGTAACGACGGCGACACGAGCGACTTCATGGTTCGCTGTCCGGCGGATTTCACGTCGCCCACGAAGGCCATCTCCATCACCATCGTCCGGCTTTCAGACAATCGAGTGCCTGAGTACACGACCAACTGCCCACCCAACGTCCGCAAGGTCGTCGTCGCGGTTCGTGCAGATGGCGGCCCGAACCTCCCCATCACTTATCTCGACAAGCCGGTCGGCCGCACGGATGCAGCCGGCGCCGCGCACCTTCTACTGGCAATGAAGCCAGGCGATCAGTTTCAGCTCGGTCTGGACACGTCGGATCCATCGTTGAAACGCATGATCCCCCAAAATCCGACGCGCGTGTTCGTCGTAAAGGACAGCGACGACATCGAGGCATTTTACCAGAAGTTCACGCTCCAGCCGCTGCCCAGGGCCTACGTGCCGAAGAAGAAAGTGCCCATTCGAATCAACCCGAAGGGCGAGTGACACTGGATCAAAAAACCACCACCCATGGACCTGTAAAGATCCATTCTTGGGAGAATTGCTTCGGCACAAGAAAATTGCGATCAGCCTGAAATACCGAGAAATTCCCTGGTTTAGGCTTAATTCTCAGAAATCCCGATTCCGTGAATCTGTAAAATTCGAGTGGCACGAGATGTGGATTAGAGGGTAATCGAGGAGACGCTAACAATGCTCAACCGTAAGCTCACCAACGAGAAGACCAAGCGCAAGTCGGCGTGGCGTGACTCGCGTGGTGCGGTGATGGTCGAGTACGCGTTCCTTCTCACGTTCATTGCTATCCCCATCGTCATCGGTTTTACGATCTCAGGTGCGCGACTTCTCGCCGGCTACGTGTCGGAGCGGGATTTCATTCTGCGCCCCACGCCGTAGCAGTTGACCGCAGCGAATTGAACGTTCAGTCCGAGATTTTCTAATCGTTTCTCTAACAACCAAACAACGAAAATAAACCGGAGTTACCACCATGAAAAACATCAATCTCAAGAAGTTCGTTCAAGACACCAAGGGCGCAACGATGGTCGAGTACGCGCTCATGCTGTTCGCCGTTCTCATCTGTGCAGCTGTCGCCATGAAGGCAATCGGACCCAAGGTTGCGACGGCCGGTAGCTCGACGGTGACCAACCTCCAAGCAGGTTGATTTCAGCGCTCTTTTCCTCTTGGGTGGCCATCTGGCGCCCAAGGGGAGATGGGCTCTTTCATGTTACCGTTTCTCGTAGCAGCGGTAGTCGTCAGTGGGATCGCAGCTTGGACTGACTGGCGGACCGGCAACATTCCCAACTGGCTCACTTTCGGCGCGCTAGCCGTCGCCCCGTTCGCCCATGCAGCTGTCGGTCTTGCTCGCCATGCGACCTTGACTGAAGCCTTCTCGAACGCCGGTTATTCGCTGTTGGGAGGTATCGTTTGCGGTGCTCTGCCTCTGCTTCTCTATTCACGAGGTGGCATCGGTGGCGGAGATGTGAAGCTGTTTGCTGCGCTCGGTGCGCTTCTGCGCACGATGGTCGGAGTAGAAGCTGAGTTGTACTGTTTCATGGCCGCCGCACTCATTGCGCCGGCACATCTCGCGTACGAGGGGAAGCTCTTCGTCACGCTGAAGAATGCTGCCTTGATGGTCGTGAATCCGTTTTTGCCCGCAGAAAAAAAGCGGGTGGTCGAGCAGGAAGCGATGTCTTGGATCCGGCTCGGTCCTGCAATTTTCTTGGGAACGGTATTGACTGCGGCGCTCTACTGGAGGGCTTGAAGATGAGCACGAAGAAATTTTTCGAAAAACTGCGACTGCTGGTGAGCGACCGAAAGGGAGTCGCGCTGCCGGAGTTTGCGATCGTCATCTTCCCTCTGTGCTGCATGTTTTTCTGTTTGGCGCAGGTCGCCGAGGTCTTCATCGGACATCTTGCGCTGCACCATGCTGCGGTCGTGGCCGCGCGCTGCGCCGTCATCGAAAAGGGGCCTCTTCTGCCGGGCAAATACATCGATCCGGACGCGGAGACCTTTTGCAAGAACGCCGCGATTGCCGGCGTCGGTATCGAGGCTTTTTGGGGCACGCAGCTCCCGGACATCACCGTGGCGATAGACTTCAAGAACACCGGCGGCGATCACTTCGCCCAGTACTCGGACGTGGTGACGACTACCTCCGCCACGTATATGTGCGGCGTGCCGCTCGGCCAGCGGCTCGTTTGCGGCTCGAACAAGAGCAAACAATTTTCCTTTGCGATCGCTCTCCCTCACGAGGGCGCCATGTACACACTCGACAGCGACTACAACGGAAGCTGAGTGACCTAATGGACACCAAACCCACCTTGTTGAGAGCTCTGCGCCGTCGCGTTCGTTCGCGTTTCAATTTGCGCGGCGTGGCGATGGTCGAAGGGGCGATCGTGTTCCCCATTTTGTCGCTCTTCCTGATCATGCTGGAGCTCGGCCACCACTCGTTCGATGCGTACATCACGGTAGGTCACGTGGCGCGCGAGCGCGCGTGGAGCGCTGCGTTGACGGGCGCCGATATTTCAGACTGCAGTGGCGGGGCGCGTGACGACAAACTCTATTCGACGGTGAGGTCGAGCTACATGACGATTGGAACCGGGACGACGGCAGATCCGCCTCCGAGCGGCAAGCCGGTCATCGACTCGGGTGGCCATTCGTTTGGCAGCCCCGTTGCCGGCACGAACGGCTTCTTCAAGCATACGGCTGGCGCGACGGCGGACGTCCAGGTGAGCCGCGGCGGGAACTCAGGGTTTGTATGGCCTCACGCCGGAGGCACGTTCCACCCTCAGCCGAATTCATCGGTGACCGTTTACTGCAATCAGAAGTGGCACGGCACCCTGGTCAACATCATCGGCAGCTTTTTTCACAAATAGGAGCGGTCATGATTCAAATCGCACTCATCGCGTATGCCGCCCGCAAGCTCGGAGCCAGTCGCCTCTACGGGGTCGCACGCGTTGTGGCTTATAGTGGTGTTGTAGCTGTCGCCGTTGGCGCATTCGGCATGCACAAGGCGCGGGCGGCCGCCGCGGAAACGGGCCTTCGAATCGGTGACGATTTGGCGGCTGTCGCTCCGATGCTTCAGGGCGCGAACACGCTCAATGTC
>JBDTFL010000104.1:0-5357 GCA_039937955.1 Polyangiaceae bacterium
CGCGCTGTTGCCGGTCGTGCTGATCGCGACGGTGCGATTCGCGGGAATTTGGGGAGAGGCCTTGGTGATGGTGATGTGGGGCTTCGGACTTCCGCAACTCGTCGTTCCCAACGTGGACAACATCACCGCGCGCGGATCACCCTATTTTAGTCGATCGAATACGATCGCTGCGATCCTTCTCGGCGTCGCGCTCACAGCTACATTGACCGGAGGCGTTCACTATTTCGTCGACGCTGCTGCCCACGTCGTCGAATGCATGCGCACCGTTGCTTCGGCCAGCGCCACGAGATTCATCGCGCGCGAAAGCACCGAGGTCACGCGCAACGTTCGCGAGGCACAACGTGACATCGCGTTCTTCATGATGACCGTCATCATCGCGCCCCTCGTCGAAGAACGCGTTTATCGCGGAATGCTCCAACGGAGACTGCGTGAGCGCTTCGGTCCGCGTCGCGCGATCGCTCTCGCCGCCGCGGTGTTCGGCATCGCGCATCTCGGAATTTATCGCGTCGCGATTTATCAAACGGTGCTGCTCGGCGTCGCTTTCGGAATCGCATTCGAAGAGGGCGGGCTCATCGCATCCATCGTGACCCACGCCCTCTGGAATTTATACTTGCTCCTCTAGACGAGCTTACGATCGCCTTATTTCATCGAGCTTCGCGTCATCACGCGCAGTGTCACGAGAACGCAAGCGACGTAAGCGAGCATTCTATTTCGCCATCTCGGTCTGCAGCGCCTGCGCCTTCTTCAAGTGCTCGGCGACCTTAGGCTCGAACGCGACGAGCGCGGCTTTCAAGTCCGGGTTCTGCGCCGCCGGGATCAACTTCTGATCGATCGTAGTGAGCACCTGCTGATGCTCGTTCACCTGCAGATCGATGTACGCCTTGTCGAAGTCCGTTCCGCTGTCGCCTTGGAGCGACGTGAGCGCGCTCGCCCCGTCGGTTCCAATCTGCGAGCTCATCGTGTTGGACGACGGCGTGATCTTCGCGGTCGACACGAGCTTCGACGTGTCGTTGAGGGCGGCGGTGTGATGATCGATCATCATCTGCGCGAACTTTTTCACTTTGGGATTTTTGGCCTTTTTCAACGCTAATTTCGCTTGATCGATCTCGCCCTGATTCGCGGCGTTGGTGATCGCCGCAATGTCGCCGTCGGTCAGCAGGTTGTCTTTGGTCGTTGCCGGAACGTCGGACGCGTTCTTCGGGTTCGGCGCCGGCGCAGTGTCACCGGCGCTCGCCTGCATGTTCGAGTCTTGGCCGTTCGGCGGTGGAGTCATCGTGGACGCCGTTGTGGTGCTCGTGTTGTCGATCGCAGACGGATCTTTTGCCGGCGCATCACTGCCACCGCACGCAACCGTCGCCAAAGAGAGAGCTGCAACCAGACCGCAGATGGGGCTTCGGAGCATCATGATGGCGCCGATGTGCAAACGAGAGGCCACGCAAAAACTGCGAAAATAGCTTATTTCAAAGGAGATTTGCGATCGCGAAGCGTAGCGCTTTGACACACTGAGCGCTCACGCCGCGCTTCGAGGAAGACGACTCAGGACGCGGGCTTCTTGATCGCCGGCTCGCGTCGTCGCCGGGTGCGTCGCACGCCGGTGTTGTCGAACGTTTCTTGCGGATGCGGCGCAAGGTGAAATCTTCCGGACGCTCGTGCTGCGGCTTCTGCGGCTTTCACTTTGTCGCGAGCGAGCTCCATGAAACGCGTCTGGCTCCGACACGGCGTTTGGCCCTCGGCCGGACGCACGCGCACGTAGCCGCCTTCGGGCGTGAGCGACCACGCCTTCACGTTGTCGGCGCGGTGAATCTCGAGCATGTCGATCAAGCGGGCGCGAATCGCGGGATCTTCGATCGGCAACATGATCTCGACGCGGCGATAGAAATTGCGCGGCATCCAGTCGGCACTCGCGATGTAGAGCTCGTCGCGACCCGCATTTCCAAAGCGGAAGATGCGTCCGTGCTCCAAGAAGCGATCGACGACCGCGCGCACCTCGATGTTCTCACTCACACCTTTGACGCCGGGTCGCAGACAACAAACGCCGCGCACGAGAAGCGTGATCTGCACGCCGGCTTGCGACGCGCGATAGAGCTGCTCGATCACGTCTTCGTCGACCAGCGAGTTCATCTTCGCGATGATGCGTGCGGGACGGCCAGCGCGCGCGTGATCCGTTTCGCGGGAGATCAAGCCGAGCACGGCCTCGTGCAAACCGAGCGGCGCCACGATGAACGAGTTCCATTTCGGCGGCGCGCTGTAACCCGTGAGCAAATTGAAAAGGGAGGATGCATCCTCACAAAGGTGCGGCTTGCTCGTGAGCAGTGACACGTCCGTATAAAAACGCGCGGTCGTCGGGTTGTAGTTACCGGTCGACACGTGGACGTAGCGACGCAGTTTTCCTTTTTCGCGACGCACGATGAGCAGACACTTCGCGTGTGTTTTGAGCCCTAAAAGCCCATAAACCACGTGGACACCGGCTTGCTCGAGCGTGCGCGCCCATTGGATATTGGACTCTTCGTCGAAGCGCGCTTTGAGCTCGACGATGGCGGTCACTTGCTTGCCGCTCTCTGCCGCGCGCGCGAGCGCTTTCACGATCGGGCTGTCACCACCCGCACGATACAAAGTTTGTTTGATGGCGAGGACGTCCGGGTCCTCTGCGGCGCGCGTGATGAAATCGACGACCGCGTCGAACGATTCGTACGGGTGCTGAAGCAAAACGTCTTGCTCACGAATCACTGCGAACAGATCGTCGGCGTCACGCAGCGGCGGAACGGCATGCGGAACGAACGGCTCGTCGCGCAAATCACGACGCTCATCACGCGCGACCATTTGCATCAAGTCGTAGATGTTGAGCATGCCGCTCGTGCGGTAAACGTCGCGATCCGGATCCAGCTTGAGCGCTTTGACGAGCTTTTGGAGTGACACCGGCGTGGGCTCGCCCGCGACCTCCAAACGCACCGCATTTCCGCGCTCACGACGACGAAGCTCGGCTTGGATCGTCTGCAGAAGATCTTCGGCTTCCTCTTCGTCAATCTCGAGATCGAAGTTGCGCGTAACGCGAAACGTGTAGACGCCCTTGAGACGAACCCCCGGAAAAATAGCGCCAACGTGACGCGCGATGAGATCTTCTAGGAGCACGTATGCGTGACGCACGAAGGTGCCGTCCGCCAAACGCACGCCCGGAACCTCGAGCATGCGCGGCAACATCATGGGCACTTGAACGACACCGAAACCGTTGTCGTGCTCGCCGGCTCCGCGCGTAAACATGACGCCGAGGTTCAAACTTTTATTTCGAAGATGCGGAAACGGGTGACCCGGATCGATCGCGATCGGCGTGAGGATCGGAAACACCTCGTTGTGGAATTGCGCGTCGAGCTGCGCGAGCTGCTCCGGCGAAAGCGCCTCCGGCTTCATCAGCAAAACGCCGGCTTCGGTGAGCTTCGGCAAAATGCTCGTATGCAGCGACGTCATTTGTTGAGCGAAGAGCTCGTGCGCGCGCGCCGAGATTCCGGTAAGCGCCTCGATGGGCGTCATGCCGTCGGGCGGCAAATCTCCTACCTCACCGGTGGCCTGCTGCTTCAAGCCAGCCACGCGCACCATGAAAAATTCGTCCAAGTTGGTCGCGACGATCGCGTGGAATTTCAGGCGTTCGAAGAGCGGCACCGCGTCGTTGTCGGCCTCTGCCAACACGCGTGCGTTGAACTCGAGCCACGAAAGCTCACGATTCAGGTAGAGCGACGCCGCGCGCAGATCGATCGATTCGCCCGACGGGGACGCGGCAACGATGCTCGGTGAAGAGATGGGATTCGGGTTCGAGTCGCGGCTCGTTCCGCTGGTCGATCCGCTGCTCGAAACGGGACCCGCTGCCGGTGTTGTATTCGGATTGTTCGTCGAAGCGGGCGCAGGAACGACCGAAATTTGCGGCGTCGATGCCGGCGCCGCGGGCACGACGGGGCTCGTAATCGGTTCGTCCATCACCGCCCTAGACTAACTCACGATCACTACCGCCGGGCGATTCGAGGCAATTACCTCTTCCGTTCGCTCGCTACGGTGTCGCTTGCGCTTCGTCCGTTGGTGCCTGGAAATGTGCGGGAAGCGGCGTTCCTGCAACGGATTCCGCCAAGTCATTTCGAAGCCACACCTGATCCTCACCAAATGCGGCGGTCTGCGTGTAATGCGCAGCGACCCACGGCGCTGCGTGCGTGCAGTGGACCGAAAAATCTCGAAACGCATCCGCTTCACTCATGAGCGGCGCTTTGTCGAAAAACACGAACGCGGCCGGAGGCTTATTTTGAAGCCTTTCGAGCAGGTCGGCTTCGTGGGCGGCAACGATCGCGCGAATTTTTTCGCCTTGCTGAATGTTCGGACGAATGCCGGTGGGCATCCACGAGCCGCTCAGCGCTGCGTCAGGATTCAAATCGTAGACGTAGATATAAGGAGTCGCGCTCAGGCGCTGCGCGAGAAACAAAACGTAAGGATCCATTCCGTACGTTTGCACCGTGTCGGCTTCCGACGTGTGCGCGCGCAAGTACTCCGCGGTCTGACGCATCTCCCATGGGAAAAAATCGGTGTTTCGGAAGTACGTAAAGTAGTCGTGCGTCTCGCGGTCTTCGGCTTTTTCGCCTTTGCCCAAAATCCAGATGTTGGTGACATGCGTGGACGTTTGAATGGCCGCACCAACCTTCACCGCGAGCGCAACGCACGCGATGAACGGAACCAGACGCGCGAAGGTTTGCTGACGAGGGGCGCCACGAAATTTTTCGACGAGCCATGCGACGATCAAAAGCCACTCGGCTGACAGCCCGAGCGTGACCGGATGAAAGTGATACGGAAATCCTTTCGACTGTGCGAGCACGCTCACGATTCCGACGAGCGGGAGCAACGCCAAGCCTAGAAATCGCCTTGGAATTTGCCGATCCCAGATGAGCGCGAGCAAAAGCGCAGACGTCGCAAACGCCAGCGTTGCCGTAGTGCCGCCCCACTCGAGCGACAGAATTTCGCTGGCCGTGCGCGGCATCATGAAGCGGTACATCGCCGGAACGTCGATGAACGAGATGTGCAGGAAATTCCCGATGTCGCCATAGCGAAGCAAAAATGCGATCTGCGTCATCGCTCCCAGCGCGCAGCCGAAACAGAAGAGCAAGAACGCGCGCATTCGGCTCGTCGATAACCACGAGCCACGAACTCCCGAAGGCCGTTCAGGCGTCACGCGCAATTCGTCGTCTGCCCAAATCGCGAGCGCTTGGCTCACGGTGAAGAGGCAATACGTCGGTTTTCCGAACCACGGAATCGCCGACAGCGCGCCCGCGACGATCAAGAGAGCTTGACCACCTCGTAATTTCGGATTTTCGAGATTGCGTTGCGCG
>JBDTFL010000105.1:0-4981 GCA_039937955.1 Polyangiaceae bacterium
GACAAACGCCCGGACGCGTGCGACCGGCGCGACCCGCGCGTTGCGTGGCCGATGCCTTCGCGATCTTCACCAATTCGATCTTCGAAAATCCTGACCACGGATCATGCGCTGCGGCGCGCGCGAGCCCGCTGTCGATCACTGCGACTACGCCGTCGATCGTGACGCTCGACTCCGCGACGTTGGTCGAGAGGATCACTTTGCGACGGTCGGCCGGACGAATCGCGCGGTCTTGCTCGGCCGCCGGCAAGTCACCATGCAGCGGGAAAATAGCCAGATTGTGCTCCTGCGCGATCTTCTCGATCGACGTCGTCGTCTCGCGAATCTCGCGTGCGCCCGGCAGGAAAACCAAAACATCACCTTCCAAGTTTTTCTGAATCAAGGACCGCAACGCGGACGCAACGAGCGATGCGACTGGACGATCTTCGGCGATCGGAAGATGCTCGATGGTCACTTCGTATTGCTTGCCCTCGCTGCGAACCGTTTCGCAATTCAGATAGCCAGACACCTTCGCGGTATCGAGCGTCGCCGACATCACGCAGAGCTTCAGATCGGGCCGCGTCGTTTCGCGCAGGCGTTTGAGCCACGCGAGCGCGACGTCGCCATGCAAATGCCGTTCATGAAATTCGTCGAGCACGACAGCGATGACGCCGTTCAATTTCGGATCACGCACGAGACGCCGCGTGAGGATCGCTTCGGTGACGAAACGAATGCGCGTGTTTTTTCCGGCGACCTCTTCGAAGCGCACGTGATAGCCGACCGTTTCGCCCGGTTTTTCTCCCAGCTCGTCGGCCACGCGCATCGCTGCCATGCGTGCAGCGAGCCTTCGCGGCTCGAGCACCACGATTTCTCCAGTCGTCCACGCGTTCGCGATCGCGCTCGGAACGCGGGTCGTTTTTCCGGCGCCCGGCGGAGCTTCGAGCACGACCTGCCCATTTTTCTCGAGCGCGCTGACGACAGCGGGCAAGAGCGGATCGATCGGAAGCGGATTCACGCATCCGACTTTTGCCACGATCGCGCCTGGTCTCCTATAACAACGATGCGTGCACGAAGAACGAAACGTCCTCTTGTCGAAATCGACGACGCTCGCATTGGGCGGACCCGCAATGCGTTTCGTACACGTCGAAAATGAAAAGGAGCTCGCGCAGGTCGTGAGCGAGGCCGACGCACGCGGCGAAAAACTGCTCGTGCTCGGTGGCGGCAGCAATCTCGTCGTCGGTGACGCAGGCTTCGACGGGGTCGTCGTGAAGATCGCCGCCTCCCGAATCACGCCAGATGCAAAAGCGGGTAAAGTACACGTATCGGTCCAGGCCGGCGCGAGCTGGGACGCGCTCGTCGCGCGCGCAGTCTTGGAGGGTTGGAGCGGCGTCGAAGCGCTCTCGGGAATTCCCGGATCAGTGGGCGCCACGCCGATGCAAAACGTCGGCGCTTATGGACAAGAGGTGAGCGACACCATCACGCGCGTCTCGGCCTACGACCGGCACGAAAAGCAATTCGTCGATTTTGCCGCAGAAAAATGCGCGTTTTCGTATCGCTCGAGTCGCTTTCGCGGCGATGATCGCTTCGTCATCACCGCCGTCGATTTCGTTTTCGATCGCGACACGAACGGCGCGCCCGTTCGCTACGCGGAGCTGTCACGCGAGCTCGGCATCGCGGAAGGCGAGCGCACAAGCGCCGCGCGCATTCGCGAGACGGTCATTCGTCTGCGCCGCGGAAAAGGAATGGTCGTGGATGCCACCGATCCGGAATCGGTGAGCGCCGGATCTTTTTTCACGAATCCCATCGTCGACGCGGCCGTCGTCGCGAGCATCACGAGCGTCGCAGGAATCGCGCCCCCGGCCTTCGCTTCGGGATCCGGAAAATTCAAAGTGCCCGCCGCGTGGCTCATCGAGCGCGCCGGCTTCAACAAAGGCGAGCCGGCGGGAAGGGTCGGCATCTCGAAAAAACACGCGCTCGCGCTCGTCAATCGAGGAGGCGCCACGACCGAAGATCTGCTCGCCGTTGCACGGTCCATCCGCGACGGTGTGAAGGCGAAATTCGGAGTGGAGCTGGAGGTCGAGCCCATTCTGGTGAGCTGCAAAATCTGATCGCCCGCGAAGCGTTTTTTACCGGTGGCCGCCTCGAGCGTGGTTTCTGCGGATGAATTGAGTCCCTTCGACCGACGCGCCGGGTCTGTCCTGGGACAGGCATTCATTGTCGCGGACAGTTGTGACGGCGCGGCCGCGCGACCTCCGACCGGCGCGCAAAATTGGTTGGCTAGCCAACCATCGTGCGAAACGCCCCAAAAACAGGCCGATTCGGAGATCGTTAGCTAGCTCACGATCCCGGGTGACCGAGGTGGGGCCGCTTTTCGGAGACTCAATCCGCTGCCATCGGAAGAGGGGGAGCACCCAATCCGAAAAAATTAGGGGATGAAAATGCCCTGGATGAGAATCGCGATGGCCGCGACGATCACCCCAGCTTTCAGCCACTTCGCGAGATTCTCCGAATGCGCGCGGGAAAAACGAAAAACCAAGAAGGCCACGACGCCTGACGCATAGAGGACGATCCAGATGCGCCAAAAGTAACCCGCGTGCGCGCTCCAAATGATGGTGGCCGGGTTCGCTTCTGGAAAAAGAATCTTCTGAATGCCGCGCACGAGCGCGTAGAGAAACGTCGCCGACACGAGGAACCACGAGCTTGCCAAAGCGAGCCGCAGCCGGAGCGCGGTCATGACCGATGCGCTCGTACGCGCGGGCATTCCGGATCCGGTCCGTGCGCATGGTCGACGAAGCTGCTGACGATTTTGCATCCGCCGCGGCACACGTGACGAAGCGTGCAGGATGCACATGGTTCGAGAGGCGCCGCAGCGTACGCGCGCCACGCGCTCAGCGTTTTGTCGACATCGTGATCGTCGATGGCGTCGCCGCGTGTCTCGGTGGGACCGGCGAAGCTGCACGGCGCGACCAGGCCGTCGGAGCGAACAGCAGCGAGCGCGCCACCCGCTTCGCATCCGAAAATTCCGAAGCGTGTGAGGCGATCCGGATCTCCGGCCAGCTCTGGATCCGCTGAAAAAAACGGCACGAGAGCGCAGTCGACGCGAATCGAGAACGAAGCGAGCCCGGCCGTCGGGGAGAAATCCGTGTCGCAATGTTCGGCAACGAGCTCGCGCAACGTTTTGGAGAATGCGTTGACTTGCTCGGGTCGCAATCGTTTCGCGAGGTAGTCGAGCGATGCGGCGCGGCCCGCTGGTTTGTAACGGAGGAGTTGCGCCTCGCAGGCGCCGAGCTCCTTTGCGCGTGCGATGGTCGCGGAGAGATTTTCGAACGTGCCTTGTGTGAGCACGACGTTGACGCCGACCTTGATGCCCGCGGCCTTCAACATTTGGATCGCGCGCTCGGCGGCGTTCGCTCCGTCGAATCCGCGTACTTTTTCGTAGTCGTCGCCGACGCCGTCGTAGCTCACGTTGACTTGAGCGAGCTCGCGCAAGCGTTCGACCTTTGCGGCGGTGAGTCCGATGCCGCTGGTGGTCACGACCGGCGTGATCCCGCGCCTTTTTGCTTGGATCGCGAGCTCGCCGATGTCGTCGCGCAACGTGGGCTCGCCTCCGCCGAACGCGACCGTGAACACGCCGGACCGCTCGAGCGCGTCGAACGTCTTCATCAAATCGTCGTGCGGCACGTGCGCGCCGTCGGGCTTTGCGTCGAGATAACAACCTTCACAACCGGCGCCACATTGACTGGTGACCGCGACGTGCACCTCGATGGGCGGGGTGGGCGGTGCATCGCTCGTCCAAGCTTCGGCGCCGTCGAGGCCGAGCGCGCGCACCTCGTCACGATCGAGCCCGACGATCGCTGCGCGCATTCCGAATGGCGTGTCGACCTCTTGATCGAGCTTGGCCCACGCACCCCACGGCTCGAAGCGGAGCCTCATGTCTCGGCCTCGTCGGCGTGGTCGGACTTGGCCTCGCCCGTTTTTGGTGGCGTCGAAATCGGCTTGGTTTTGCCGACGATCGTGATGCTCTCACGCGTCATGGCCGCGGCAACCGCAGCGAAGATCATGGTGCTGACGACCGCGCTCACGAACAGCGTGTCGACCACCGCGCCGATGCTCGAGCAATTTCCGCCGTGTCCAAGACGAACTTTCATGAGCGCCTCACAATCCGAAGCCCGCAAGATAGACGCCATTGCCGACGTACGTCAGCACCACGAACGCCACAGCGGCGACGCTCGCTGCGGCCAGTGCCGCGCGACCGAATTTTGCGCCGCGTGAATCACCGCCACTGGCGCTCCACGCGCGCGCGATCAAAAAAATGGGAAGTGCCGCGGCGCCCAGCGCCAGGAACGGCGACTCATTTCCTTTTTCGTACGAAGCCGCGAGCACCCCACCAAACAGTGCAATCCATGCAGCGAATGCGATCGCCAGCGGCGCAAATCGTTTTGTCGCTTGGCCCGCCTCCCGGCCTCGTCCGCGCGCGGCGCCACGACCAATCGCAATGGTGCTTGCGAGCGCAAAGAGCGCGAGCGTCGCGAGCGATGCGGAACGGAGATGACCACGTCGCACGGTGATCTTGACGCTCTTCGCGAGCGCAGGATCTTCGCCCGGGCGCGATGCCACTTTCATGGCTGCGTCCGGATCGTTTTGCAGCAAGTACGCGTCGACGAGCTGGTGCGCTGCTTGATGATGCAAAATCGGATCGGCCTTCGGATCGGTGTCGACCAAATCGAGAAGCGGCAGCGCGCGTCCGACATCGCCTTGCGCCAAGAATGCGTCGCCGGCGAGCATGCGTGCCTCTACGCGTACGAGACCTGGCGGAAAACCGTCGGCGTCTTGTACGAGCTTCGTCAGCGCCACCGGATCACGCGACAAAACGTGATCGCGTCGAATGTGCTCGAGCTCCGCATACGGCGCAAAATCCCCTTCAGAATGCGCGCGCAGCGTGTCGGCGTGAGAACGCGCTCGAAGCGCATAGCGATGCGAAGGGTCACGCGCGATCGACGCTTCG
>JBDTFL010000106.1:0-5114 GCA_039937955.1 Polyangiaceae bacterium
CCAAAGTCATCATGGCCGGACACAGCCAAGGCGGCGGCGGTGTTCTCTCTGCGCAAGCGTTAGCCAAAACTTACGGATGTGACGGCGAGCTCGTCGGCGTGATCGCGTTCGCGCCAGAATGGCCGACGCGTATGAATTCGTTCGACTACGTCGGAGAGATCAATGCGGCTCCCGGTGATCTGACCATCGCGACCGGCATCACCAACAACGTCGTTGCGGCGTATCGCGAGTATGCGTACTTCTACAATTACGTTGGCGCTGGTGACGCAACGGATGCATTCCCGTCGGCGCAAGCTTCGGCCGAAGCGACGAATCTTTTGGCGATGGGCGAGGTCGAGTTCGGCGGCTATTTGCAGGGCGTCGACGTTCACGTGGTCGACGAGTTCGATCCCCTTTTTCGCGCGTCGCTTTCCGCGTGCATGGGCGGAACGAGCGGCTGCAACACGCGTGAGGCGAGCTATTTTGCCTTCTTGCAGCAAAATATTGTCACTGCCGACCCCAGCGGTGCGAAAGTACTTTTCGTGCAAGGGCTCCTCGACCAAGTGATGACTCCGGCTCAAGAAGGCGCCTGCAACGTGGCCAAATTGAAGACGGATGGCGTGACGCCGCAGTTGTGCGTGGATCTCACCGCGACGCACACGAGCGTGACGCCGCGAAATATCAATTTCGCGATCGGTTGGGCCCAAGCGCTCGTCGCTGGCTCCACGTTGCCCACGTGCTCGAGCCTCGGGATGCCAGCGTGCAGTCCGTGAGCGGCGCGGTCGCAATCAAACGAGCCGCAGCAGAAGAGCCGAAGCAAGATGGCCGTCACGCGCGTGCGGCGCGGACGCATCAGGCGATCGTGAGCGCGCTCTTGGATTTGGCAGATCAAGGAGAGCTCGCACCGACCGCGCAGGCCATCGCCACGCGCGCGAAGGTTGCGTTGCGATCAATCCGCCAACATTTTCCGACTCGCGAAGAATTGTTCGTCGCGGCAGCCGAAGAACACGCGCGGCGCGTCGCTCAAACGAAGCCGACCGATCTTCCGGCAGCGACCTCGCTCACCGAGCGCATTTCGAGATTCATCACGGCGCGTGCACGTCAGCTCGAAGGCAGCTCGGCGCTTCGGCGTGCGGCGGCGCTGGTCGAGCCCAAGTCACCGACAGTTCGCCAATCGATGCGATCCCTCGGAAAAATAAGGCGCCGCGAGGTTGAATCCATTTTCGCTACGGACCTCGCCGAGCTCTCGCGCGCAGAGCGTGAAGCCGCGCTCGACGCACTCGACGTCGCGACGAACGGAAAAACGTGGGACACGCTTCGCCACGACATGTCGCTTTCGCAGACCGCGGCGTCGAACGTCGTGAGGCTGCTCGTGACGAGCGTGGTCGGCGGCGCTTCGAAATAGCCGCTTCGAAATAGCCGCTTCGAAATAGCATCGAGTCGAAACGAGTCGCGTCGTAAGCTCGGTCATCATGACCGCGACGATTTTGGATGGGAAGAAGCTCGCCGAAACCGTGCGTGCCGAAGCGCGCACTCAGGTCGAGGCGTTCGTTCGTGAGCACGGTCGGGCGCCGGGCCTCGAGGTCGTGTTGGTCGGCGAGGATCCGGCGAGTCAGGTCTACACGCGCAACAAAGAGAAGGCCGCTGACGAAATTGGAATGCGGGGCAAGCTTCACACGCTGCCCGCCGACACCGGCGAGGACGATTTGCTCGCGCTGATTGCGCGTCTCAATGCCGACGAAAATGTGGACGGGATTTTGGTGCAGTTGCCTCTGCCCAAACATCTGCGCGAGCAAAAAGTTTTGGACAGCGTGGATCCCGCAAAAGACGTAGACGGTTTTCACCCGGTAAATGCCGGGCTTCTGGCGTCTGGTCGCCCCGGGTTGGTTCCGTGTACGCCCATGGGCTGCATGCGTCTTTTGGATCTGGCGACTCCGGATTTGGCAGGCGCCAATGCGGTAGTGGTCGGTCGGAGCAACATCGTCGGCAAGCCGGTCGCGCAGCTTTTGCTCGCGCGCAATTGCACGGTGACCATCGCGCATTCGCGCACGCGTGATTTACGTGCAGTATGCAATCAAGCGGACGTGCTCGTTGCGGCGGTGGGAAAAGCGGAAATGCTGCGCGGCGATTTCGTGAAAGAAGGTGCGATCGTCATCGACGTCGGCATCAACCGCATCGACGCGCCCGAAAAGGGATTGGATGCGGCAGGCAAGTCGAAGACGCGTTTGGTGGGCGACGTCGCGTTCGACGAGGCGAAAGAAAAAGCGAAGGCGATCACACCGGTGCCGGGCGGGGTAGGGCCCATGACGATCGCGTATTTGTTGCAGAATACAATCGTTGCGGCGCGCGCGCGTTTGGCTGCGAAGCGCGGCCCGACGACTTAGAGAAAAAACCTACGCGCCGCCGAGACGATCGATCAGTCGATCGAGCGCGTTGAGATCCGCGTACGGGATCGCGATTTCGCCTTTATTTCCCGTGTCGCGCACTTCGACCTTGGTTCCCATCAGGCGCGTGAGCTTCGATTCCAGATCACGAACGCTCGCATTTTTTCCAACCGGAGCCGCGCCGTTCAATTTCTTTTTGTCGCTCTTGGAACGCACCAGCGCTTCGGTTTGGCGAACGCTGAGACGTCCCCGCAAAACGCGCTCGGCCAAATCCGAAATCGCATTCAAGTCGGCCGCGCCCAAAAGTGCGCGCGCGTGACCCTCCGACAACTCGCCGGTCACGACTTTGTCGCGAACGCGCGGCGGCAATTTCAAAAGGCGCATCGTGTTCGCGATGGTCGAGCGATCTTTGCCGAGCCGTTCCGCCAGCGATTCTTGCGTGTATTCGTGCTCGCGCAAAAGTCGGTCGTACGCTTCGGCGAGCTCGATCGCGCCGAGGTCTGCGCGCTGCACATTTTCGACGAGCGCCAATTCGAAGGCGTTGGCCGGCGAAACGTCTTTGACGACGACGAGAACTTCTTTGAGCCCCGCTTTCTGTGATGCGCGCCAACGACGCTCGCCCGCGATGATCTCGAACGTGCCGCCGGCTGAATTTCGACGAACGACGATCGGCTCGATGATGCCGTGCTCACGAATCGACTGCGCGAGCTCTTCCAAAAGCTTCGGATCGAAGTGCCGACGCGGCTGTCCTTTTTGCGGTGCGATTTTTTCGATCGCGCACAAAAATACGCTTTTTTCGCCGTAATTCGAGTTGGTGGGCGACGCCGGCAGAAGTGCGTCGAGCCCGCGACCGAGTCCGCGTTTCTCTTTCACCGCGGGTCTTGCTCTTCGAGCCGAGCGTCGCGCAAGCGTCTAGCCTCGTGTTGCGGGTCGTCCAAAATCTCACGTGCGAGCGAGAGGTAACCTTGCGCTCCTTTGGATTGCGCGTCGTAAAGGAGAACCGGCTTGCCGTGCGACGGCGCTTCCGAGAGACGAATGTTTCGCGGAATCACCGAATCGAAAACGAAGAAGTGCTTCTTCACCTCGTCGGCGACTTGATGCGCGAGGTTGTTGCGCGGATCGAACATCGTGAGCACGACGCCTTCGATCTCGAGCTTGGGGTTCATTCCATTTTTGATGCGATCGATGGTCGCCATCAAATGCGTGAGCCCCTCGAGCGCGTAGTACTCGCACTGCAGCGGAACCAAAACGCGGTCCGCTGCGGCGAGACCATTGAGCGTCAGAAGACCGAGCGACGGCGGGCAATCGATCAAAACATAGGCGTATTTTCCAGCGGTTTTCTCGATCGCCGACTTGAGCCGCGTCGCGCGATCGGGCTCGTCCACGAGCTCCAATTCCGCAGCGACCAAATCTTGTGTGGCCGGCGCGACGAACAAACCGGGCACGTCGGTCGGAAGCGTCACGTCGTCGAGCGTCGCGCGTCCGATCAAAACATCGTAGACGCTCCGCTCAACCGATCGCGGACGAATGCCGACGCCCGAGCTCGCGTTGCCTTGCGGATCCATGTCGAGGAGCAAGGTCTTCTGTTCCGCCGCCGCCATGCTCGCTGCGAGATTCACCGCCGTCGTCGTTTTACCGACGCCACCTTTTTGATTCACCACCGCGATGACACGCGTGGTGGTCGGTGAGGTTTTCGAGAGCTTCGGCATGGCCGCAGTCATGTAACCGAGATTCGCTTCCGATGGACAGCCCTGCGGCTCCGATTTTTTTTGCGCACGTTTTTTGGGCATCGCTGAGGCAGGTAGTATGGTGTCTGCAGATGTAGGCAAACGTGGGTTTGACAAAGTCAAGCAGCGTTTAGCAGGGGAAATTCCGAGAAACCGAAAGGGGTTCCGATGCGGTCCAAGCTCCGCCAAGCACTCGTCTGTCCGCCGAACGAACGCGAATCATCCGCGCTTCGGGCGTTTTGGGTCGCGGACACCTCGCTACTCGAAGGTGGCGCGACGGTTCGGTCCCTCAAAATTTATATGCAGATTACACGTAATTCCTAACTTAGACGACTCCGGAGGAAGAGCCCAAATGATCAATCCCAAGAATTACCGGTCGATGGAAGAGTTCGAGCGCGAAGTGCTCAGCAATCAATTCAAGGTCGGGTTTTCACTCGACGACCTGATCGAAGAGTCCAGCTTCAATGGCAGCGACATGCTGTTCGACGATCAGCACGACGCCTACGACCCGAACCAGGGCGAGGACGACTGATCAACAGAACTTAGGAGTCCGGTCCTCCCCGGACTTTTTGCGCCTTCGGATCCGCCTCGATCCGGAGGCGCTTTTTTGTGCTCTATTTCTTGGTGAATGAGCAACTGGGGACCGCGACCGCCGCACGGAAATCCGTACGGTCAACAGCCCCAACAGCAGCAGGCTTATCTAACGCCGCAGCAGCAACAATATCTCGCGCAGCAGCAGCGCTATCAGTACGCGCAGCAAGCGCAGAGGCCACCGCACCAAATCGATCCGCGCTACGTCGGCCCGCAATGGGCCGCGCCAGCACC
Organism: Polyangiaceae bacterium; assembly: GCA_039937955.1. Lineage (GTDB taxonomy): Bacteria > Myxococcota_A > Polyangia > Polyangiales > Polyangiaceae > JAICXU01. The sequence continues at coordinate 4,916 of JBDTFL010000106.1, forward strand.
GCATCGGCCCGGCTATCAACAAGCGCAGCAGAAAAAAAAATCCGGCAACGGATGTCTTATTGCGATCTTGGTCGTGGTGGTCGGAATTCCTGCTGATCTTCTTCTTTGCTCGTGCGGGACGAACGCCGTGACGGCGGCGCGCAATCGAAGCCTTCAGATCGTGACGCCGGAGGGCGTCTGTTTCGGGTTGCCTCTCGCC
>JBDTFL010000107.1:0-4710 GCA_039937955.1 Polyangiaceae bacterium
TGCAAAGTCGAACGCAGCGAAGAGCTTCGAATAAATGGTCGGCACCGCCATGAACGTCGTGGCGTCTGCGAGGTCGTTCCAAATGCGCTCCGCATCGAAGCTCGAATGCATGGTGACCTGACCACCCGCGCGCAACGTGGTGAGCAGCGCAACGACCAAACCGTGTGTGTGATGAAGCGGCAACGTGTGGAGCAATCGATCGTTTTTCGAAATGCCCCACGCGTGCTCGAGCATTCTCGTGTTCGCGTCGAGATTCGCGTGCGTGAGGACCGCGCCCTTCGGCTTTCCCGTCGTGCCGCTCGTGTAGAGTTGAAGCGCCGGCGCGTCGGAGCTCGGAAGATGCGCGTCGTCGAACGCGTCTGCGTTGCTCGACGTGTCGGGGTCGATCACGGTGCGATCGCCGCGAATGTCGTTCAGGCGCGTCGCCAAATCGCGCGACGCCAGGATCGTGCGAACATGCGCATCCTCGAGAAAATAAGCCATTTCAGGCGCCGGATGCAGCGGCGACAAAACTACGACGCACGCGCCACTCATCCAAGCACCAACGAGCGACGCCACGAACGAAGCACCCGGCGAGATCAAAATCGCGATCCGCTCGTCACCGCGCCGCGCATCTTTCAGTGACGCCGCGATCGCGCGTGCGTGCGACGCGATCTGCCCGTAGGTGTGCGATCCGCCCTCGTCGATTACGGCGACGCGCGCGCGCCAACTCTCCTCATTTTTAGGCCACGCGGTCAGAAGCGCGCTCGGTTGCATGAGGTCCGTATTACCATCGCTCGATGCCTCGTATCCTCGATCCGAAGACTCTTCCGAGTTGGCGCAGGCTTGCCCTGGTCACGTGGGATGCGCCGCGTGATCCGACGGCCTACGGAATCATGGATCTCGATTGCGAGAACGCGCTTGCGTACATCGCGAAGACGCGCGCCGAGAGCGGTGAAAAAGTCACGATGACGACGCTCATCGGCAAGTGCATCGCGATGGGTATCGCCGAGCATCCCGAGACCAACGCGTACGTTTCGCGCGGAAACATCGTCGTGCGCGACACCGTCGACATTTTCTATCAAGTCTCTTTTTTCGATGAGGACACCAAGAAGCCGACCGCGGAAGCCGGCGAAAAATCCTTGGTCAAGCCCGCAGAGAGGAAGAGCAAGAACGCCAACTTGGCCGGCGCGAAGATCATCGAGGTGAACGAGAAGAGCGTCGTCGAGGTCTCGCGCGAGCTTCGTGAACGCGCAGAGGCGATTCGCGGACGAGGCGACGGCGACACTGCACGCGCTGCAAAAGCGTTGGCGCGTGTCCCGCAGCGGTTCATCGGTGTGGCAGCGCGTTTCGGCGCTTACGCCTCGTACGACCTCGGTTGGAACCTCAGCAAATTCGGAATTCCGTTCGACGCATTTGGCTCCTGCATGGTCACCAACGTCGGCGTGTTCGGGATCGAGCTCGCGTTTGCGCCGCTCGTCGACATGTCACGCGTCCCGATCGTGCTCACGGTCGGAGCGATTCGCGACGCGCCAAGCGTGTTCGAAGGGCGTATCGAGATCCGAAAACGCTTGTCTCTCGGAATCGCGTTCGATCACCGAATCATGGACGGATTTCACGCCGGCAAGATGGCGAAGAAATTCACCGCGCTATTCGCCGATCCCATCGCGGCTGGCATTTGAGAAATTAGTTGGCTAGCCAACCAATTTTTACTCGATAAAACAAGGGTTATCGGCGCGTCGCCGATCCTTGATATGTCACTGAACGGCGTCGACGATGAACGCGAACGCTGGCACGATGACCTCTTCCGGCGTCGACCCGCCGCACCTTGCGCGCCCACCTGCGTCGACCGAAAAGCCGCGGTCTCCCAAAATGTAGAGGAGCGTGCGACCACGCAGTGCGAGCGCATGGCTCGCGATCGTCTCCGCAACATTCTCTGCAAGGTCGTCGAAATGATGGCTCGCGGCTCCAGCATCGTTTTGCACGGCGACGTCGATCATGTCGAGTCGATAGAGCTCACGACCACCCGCGCGAATTTTTCGCAGACCTCCGCCCGCTTGCGAGCCGAGCGTCGAGTCGTCGGCGAGCGCTGCCGGAGAACGAAGCGCTTCGGCGCCGCGCGCGATCGTTTCGAGCTGACGAGCGCTGGTCGTCGGAAGTGCCGCATGCAAACGCGCATCTTCGACGAGCCTCGCGCGCGCACCCATCGCCATCTCCAGCGCGTCACGCACTTTGATGCCGATGTCGTAACGCATGGCCTCGACTAAAATGATTTGCGACGTGCGCGCGCCATTCGATCGAGCGAGACGCATCGCATTTTGCGGGGCATCCAAAACCATCGCTGGGCGTTTTGTCGTCGCCTGAAATCGCGCGGCTGCTTCGGGATAAGCGCCTTCGAACGTGCGACGAAATACGAGCATCGCCGCTTTTGCGCGCGGATCTTCGAGACCCATCGTGATCGCGTGAAGCAGCGGTAAATACGCCTCGACGAAGAGCCGCTCGAACGTCGCGAGCGACTGCGGACCACGCGCGGCGGTGAGCGAAAGCATCCAGCCGCGCCATACGTCCTCGGGCGTCGCGATCGACACTCCGATCGTGGCGGGGTTTGGCGCGTCGACGCGCACGATTTCCTTTTCGAGCGGTCTTGTGATCGCTGCCGCAGCCTCGATCGCGCGCAGATGTTGCTGCTGCGGAGCGATGACGGGCGAAGTCTTCTTCAGTGGTGGAGCAGAGGCAGCCGCAAACATCGCCGAGAATGGAATCGGTCGACCATGCGCGCCGAGATCACGATCGCTGCGATCGAACGCAACCCAAAGAGGACGATCGCGCGTCATGTCGGCGAGCGCGCGAAGCGATGCGCAATCATCTGCGTCGAGTGTGCCGCGCGATGAAGCTGCGGTCTTCAGCGACGCGAACACGATGGCGATGCCGTAAAATCCGAGACGCCGCGCCCGAAAAATCCGATCGCTGCATGCGGCATCGCGTTCCAGCGAGCCGACCATGCTCGGCGGCAATCCGCCGTGTGCAGTGAGCGCTGCATCGATCGCGTCGTCGACCACGTCTTCGAATCGTCCGCGCGAGCTCGCATCGACATCCACCCGCACGACGAAAATTCCAGAGAGCTTCCAATCGCGGAGTCTTTCGCTCAGCTCGTCGCTCGAAACGAACGCGGTCGTTCCGCAGACATCACGTGGCGACGCGCTTACGACATCCGACATCGATTCCGACATTTGTTGCGACATGGCTACTTCCCCTGTTCGCACGAGATGCACGAATCGGCCCAATTTACGGCCCATTCGCCAGTTGACCGGGCCGCGGCGACGCTTACTATCGTAGTCGTTCCCTCTGCCTAGGTTGGTGACGACGCACTCGTGGATCCCTTACGAACATGAACCCGGGAGACTCCCTGCCGCTCAGTGCGCACGCCGGACTGCTTCTTCTTTCCTAGGAAAGCGGCAGTAGATAAATCGGAAGCCTAAAGCGCGGCAAATGTCTCCCACCTAGCTTGTTAGCTAGGGGTTCACCTGAGCTGTCGCACGGCATTTGGTGGTACGGAACATTCTTCTCCTCCGACGTTTTGCCCTTCGATGAAGGGCGCGTCGGAGGTTTTTTCATTTCGGAATCGAGAACGAATTGAGCGATCGAGCGGCGGTGCTGGTTCACGGTGCAACGGGATTCACCGGCAAGCTCGTGTGCAGCGTTTTGGCACGGAAAGAGGTGCCTTTTGCGATCGCCGGACGAAACAAGGAAAAGCTCGAGGCGCTGGCGAAATCCTTCGACGGCAGTGTCGCAGCGCCTGTCGAAATCGCGGTTATCGATCTCCATCAAGAAGCGACGATTCGTGCCGCGCTCGAAAATCGCAAAGTGGTTTGCGCGTGCGCAGGTCCCTTCATCGAGGTAGGCGAGCCGATCCTCGCAGCGGCTGCGCGCATGGGCGTTCACTATGCAGACACGACGGGCGAGCAAAAATTCGTCGCGCTCGCGCTCTCGCGTTATCGAAGTGCGGCCGAGGCCAGCGGCGCGTGCGTGGTTCCTGCGATGGCTTACGAGATCGCGCCGGGTGACTGGGCCGCGCATGCTGCAGCGCAAAAACTAGGGGAAAACCCCGATGAAATCAATGTAGTTTACATGAATCAGCCTGCTGACGGCATGAATGACGCAACGTCGCGCGGCACGAAGCTCTCGATGATCGCGATGACGGCCGACGGTGACCCGCGCCAATATTTGGATGGCGAGCTTCGCGCCGAAGCCGCAGCGGCGGTGGTTCGTGAGTTCGCTTCGCCATCTGGAAAAAAAATGTGGAGCGTTTCGTTTCCGAGCCCCGAATCGGTCGTCGTGCCTTCCCACACCGGCGCAAAAAATGTTCGCACCTTCATGGCGATGGCCAAGAGCGCGGCGAAGGCAATGCAGGTCACGCGCGCGCTGACTCCAGCTGCGATGCGTCTCTTCAAAGCGCCGCTCGAAAAATGGATCGCGAAATCATCCGCCGGTCCCGAAGGCGCGAGCCGCAAAGCGAGCTTTCACATTCTCGCGGAGGCCACGAAAGGGAGTCGCACCGAGCGCGTGTTCATCTCGGGATCCGATCCTTACGGCATCACCGCAGAACTTCAGGCGTTGTTCGCGCAGCACGCGATCGCAGGCAAAATCAAGGCTCGCGGCGTGGTTGCGCCAAGTGTTGCGATCGCCTTCGACGACGTGAAGGCGGAGCTCGCACTCACGTTGTCTTGAAAA
>JBDTFL010000108.1:0-3731 GCA_039937955.1 Polyangiaceae bacterium
GACGCCTGCGCGTAGCTCGGCTTTTGTTCTCTTCTACTTCGATTCGGCCATGACGCCGGTCTCGGTGAAGGCGTCGATCATTTTCTGAACCGCCGTCATGTCGAACTCGAGATCGAGATGGTGGGCCACGCGACGCAAAAGCTTTTTCTCGGGCAGCCCGACGATCTTGTCGACGGCCGCCGCGACCTCGAGCGCGTGCAAAAATGCCGAACGCATTTCTGTGGGTATTTCCGCGGTAATTCGCTCCAAAAAATCGATCTCGTCTTCGGTGAAGCGCTTCAACACCGCGTGACGTTGCACCGTGTCGAGCTTGTCGAGCAGCTTCGCCAAGCACGTGACCTCTTCCGGTGCGAGGCGACCGTCGGCCGTGAAGACGAACCACATTCCTTCGATGAGCAAATCGATGTGCGCGGCGCACGCGCCCGTCCACGTCTCGAACGTGTCGTCCATCGCGCGCTGGTAGCGCATCGCGCGACGAACGGTGTCGCCGAGACGTTTCGTGAGAACGTAGTTGGTGACTGCCGAGCTCACGATTCCGAAGAACGGAACGATGTTGCGCATGACGCTCTCGCCCAAAACTTGGCTGCCGATTTTTTCGCCGACCTGCTCGCTTTCGGTGTGCGTGACAGAGTGAATGAGCTCGGCGCCAGGGTCCGACGTGCCTTCTTCGTGGTCGTCCGTGCCGAACGCGAGCGCATACAGACGCCACAAATCAGCTTCATTTTCCGTGTCGAACTTCACCTCGAAAATTTCGGCGAGCTCGCACGTGAGATCGACGTGCACGAAGGCCCGATAGATCATCTCTCCGCCGATGGTCGCTGCCGCAAACGGAACGGCGACGAAACCGGCCAAGCCTTCGGTCTCGGCGGTGAGCAGTGTCGCGCTCGTAGATATCGCGCCCGCAGTTGCACCGGTCATCGCCGACTTGATGCATGCCCAACGAATCGCGGAATTCGCGCGGTCGGGTGCCGGCCGGTCGTCCACCTTCTTGACGGTTTGTTCACCGCGGGCGATCGCCGCTTTTTTTGCAGCTGCGCGTCGTTGATGCCGCTTCATGTAGCTGCCGACCACGCGCGAAAACCAACTGCGACGCACGCGCTCCGGAGCATTCGTCGCGACACCGACACTTGCGCCGAGCGCCCGCGCCTCTGCCTCCGCTGAAAGCGCACCGCCGCTGCCGTTTACCGCAATCGCGTCTTTCGCCTCGATCGCGCCCGCCCCGTGATTTGTCGTCATTGGTGAACCCGCGATTCTACGCTCGAAATGCGGGCTGGCGGGAAATCCTCGTACTGCTATCGTCGGGGCTTGATTTCTGGATTCTAGACGCCTGCGCGTAGCTCGGCTTCTTGACGCCTGCGCGTAGCTCGGCTTCTTGACGCCTGCACGTAGCTCGGCTTCTAGACGCCTGCACGTAGCTCGGCTTTGGCGAATTGCGGTTTTTTTGGCGGCTGATATGAGGGTCATGACGTGAGACGAGTGGGGTATTTTTTGGCGGGATTTGCGAGCGGTTGGGTCGTGCGAAGCACCGTCGACTCTTCAGGTGAGGTGCCTGTGCGCTTGATGGCCGCAATTTTCGGCGGCGCCGAGCGCATTCGTCGAACCATCGCGATGGAGCGCGAGCGACTCGAGGATCTCGTCGCCGAAGGCCGCGCGCGTTACGAAACAAAACGCGATCGCAAATCCGCCGAGTCCGGGCCCGTCGAGCAAGATTCCTCCGACGACGCACGCAGCCCGCAAGTCGTGCGTGGCCCTCGCGCGGCTTAGCAGTGGCACGAGAGAATCGTCTTCCCAGAGAGTCAGATGGTTCGAGTGCGCGCGAGCCGCTCGAGCTCGTCCATCATCATCCGGGCAGGCTTCGTTTGCGCGCAGATGCGCTGATCGGAAACGGCCTCGGAAAAAACGTCGTGGACCGCATTCGGAGCGTGCTCGACGGAACGCCGGGCGTGCGCAATGTTCGCCACAACACACGAACCGGAAGCCTGCTGGTCGAATACGATCCGGGCATGGCCGACGCGAACGCGCTCCTGACGCGCATCGCAAATGCCGCCGGGCTCGGTGAGCCGCTATCGCCTCGTGATGCGCGTCGCTCACGACGGTCGCATGCGAACCGCGCGATCGATCTTGCGCGCGAGGCGAACGCGCTCACCTATGAGCTCACGGGTTGGCGTGCTGATCTCCGACTCGTCGCGCCCATGGCTCTTGCCGGTGCGGGCATCTATTCGCTCGTACGAAACCAGCCAAATTCTCGGCTTCCCAAGTGGGACACGCTTCTTTGGTATTCGTACAGCGTGTTCACCGCCCTGCATGCGCGCGAGATTGGCGACATCGAAGAAGCGTTCAAAGACGCAACGAACGAGATCGACCGCGAACAGGATCGGAATCCCGAGTGACGACCTCGCTCCGCGTTCGCGGCGCGACCATCGACGCCGTTCTCGAAATCACCGACGACTCACCGGACTCCGGCGCGCTCGCCGTGCAACGCCTCGGTGACGGAAGGCTGCGCGTGTTCGGCGGAGGCACCAGCGGCAAACAGGGTCGCGCGCTTCTCGAATGGCTGCGCACCGAGCACGACGTCGTCGACGTTTCATTTCGCGTAGAAAGCGGATCGATCGAGGTTCAGTACGCACCCGCCAAACACGACGGCGACGCTTTCATCCGACGCTTACGCGATCGCATTTTCGTGATCGAGCAGCCGCTCCAAAAACATACGCAACATCACATCGAGGTCGTTCACGCTCTCGAGGGTCGGGTGCGTTTGCGCGTGGTCGGCGGCGGCGACGAAGACGTTCAACAAGTCGCGGCGTACCTCACCGATCGTCCCGGCATCATTCGCGCGAGCGCATCGCCAGCCAGCCGATCGGTCCTCGTTCAATACGACGAAGCGCTCGTCACGCGTGACGCCATCGTCAGCGCCGCATCGTCGCATGAAGCGGATCTGGCTGAAATCAAGCCCCTTCCGACGCCTCGCTCGCAATGGAGGCTCACCGCTTTCAACAGCGTCGTGCTCGGTGCCGCGCTCACGCAAGCTGCACCTCCGCTCGCGATTGGTGCGTTCGTCGCCGTTACCGCCGTGCCGTCCGCTCGTCGCGCGATCGCCGCTCTCCGTGAACGACGAGCCAGCGTCGACTTGCTCGACCTCGCAGCTGTCGGAATTTCGGTGGCAACCGGACAGCCCGGAACTGCCGCGCTCATCACGTGGCTGCTCGGCGTCGGCGATCTCGTTTTGGAGCACACGCATGACCGCGCCCGCACTGCCATCTCGCGACTCATGAAGCTCGACGCCACCGACGCGTGGCGTTTGGTCGAAGGCGGCGACGTCGAAAAGGTCGACGTGAAGAAGCTCGCGGTCGGCGACCGCATCGTGATCGAGCCGGGCGGACGCGTCGCAGCGGACGGCATCATCATTCGCGGTTCGGCATCGCTCGACGAAAAAGCGCTCACCGGCGAATCGCTTCCGCGCGACAAACACGAAGGCGATCGCGTGCTCGCTGCAACCGTCGTCGTCGACGGGCAAATCGTCGTCGAGATCGAACGCGCGGGCGGTGACACTACCGCCGCGAAGATCGTCCAAATCTTGGAAGGCGCCGGCGCCAAACCGATGACGCTCCAACGCGAAACCGAAAGAATCGCGGACAAGCTTGTTTTACCGACGTTTGCGCTCGCGGGCGGCGCGGCATTTCTCACGTCGCAAATCACGCGCGCGACCAGCGTGCTCATCACCGACTTCGGCA
>JBDTFL010000109.1:0-6631 GCA_039937955.1 Polyangiaceae bacterium
CGAGGCGCACGATCTTGTCGATGTCGCTGTGCTGAACTTTGATGACGACACGCGTGCCGTCTTTGAGTCGCGCCTCGTGCACCTGCCCGAGCGACGCGCTCGCGATGGGCTCGACGTGCACGTTGCCGAACAATTCTTCGATCGACTTTCCCAGCTCTTTTTCGATGCGCGCGCGAATCTCTTCGAACGGACGCGGCGGCACTTGATCTTGGAGCGCCTCGAGCTCGGAGCGAAATTCCTCGGGCAGAAAATTCGCCATGATCGAAAGCAGCTGCCCGACTTTGATGAACAAGCCTTGCAGCGCGAGGATCGTTCCGTGGACGCGCTTTGCGTTGCGCGTGTGCACGTCGGCGAGTCGCTCGCGTTTGTACGCCTCGCCATAAAAACGCGACTTGAGCGAAAGCCAGAGGTAGCTGAAAATGACCGAAAACGTGGTGCGGTAGGCACGAACGAATCGCCAGCGATTGATGCTCGGCGGACGATATTGGCGTGAGGCGACCAAATCGGCAGCAGCGTGCTCCGATCGAGATAGTGCGGCGCCACGCTCAGTCATTGCACGCACAGCGTATGCGCTTTTCCCGAGCTGCGCGAAGCTGGCGGCACGAGCATTGCGATGCACCGAGATGCCGCCCTTTTTACGTGCCAAACGATGACAATTTCGGAGCATCCATGATTTTCAGATCCGGTTCTATTCGTGCAGCCCTCGTTTCTGCCGCTGTGATGGCGTCGTTTTCGTTCGCAGCGTGCGGCGGAAAAGTGGTGGGCGAAGGCGGCGACGACTCGTCGGTCAATCATGGGGGCGATGGCGGAGTCGGAGGCGACGGCGGCGCTTGCAGCACTTTCGGCATCAGCTGTCCGGTGTGTGAGGGCGATCCGAATTCCGGACAAGCGAGCTGCGTCGACGGCCAATGGCAGTGCGCCGCCACGAAATGCAAGCCGCCGCATGACAACTGCGAGGACACCTCCGCGGACTGCAAATGCGGAACACCGAGCTGCATCGACGATCAGTGGGTGTGCCCGACCGACTGCAGCGGAAACTGTCCGGCAAGCGTCGACAATCTCGACGGAACACCGTGCGTCACCGACGGTCTGATCTGCGGCGACGAATGCGGCGACCCTTGCAGCTTCTGCAACTACGTCGCGTGCAACGGCGGCACCTGGAACGAAGTCGAGTCGTTCCCACAAGTTTGCGACGGCGGCGCGCCGAACGTCGACGGCGGCTGACGTTATCGAAAAATCAGTCGAAGACAACGACGAGCGGGCCGTGGTCGCTCGTTCCGAATTCCCGCCGAATTTGGCTCGATTTCACGCCGGACGCGAGCGCCGGATTTGCGAGCACGTAGTCGAGCCTCCAACCGATATTTCGTTCGCGCGCGTTTCGCCAATACGGCCACCACGAAAAAAGATGCGTGTCGCCCGGCGCGAGGTGCCGGGATACGTCGAGTAATTTTCCCGCCGCCAAAAATTCTTCGAACAGCACGCGCTCTTCGGCGGTCTGTCCGATCGTTTGCGAATTTCGTTGGCTCGAATGCACGTCAATCTCCGCGCGCGCGACGTTCAAGTCGCCGGCGATGATCAGTTTTTTGTCAGCGAATGATTTTGGATAGTCCACGAGCGCTTTCATGAAGCCAATCTTCGCCGGAAAATCTTTTCCGCCGTTCGGCAGGTACATCGACACGAAAACGAAGTCGCCTGCGTGCGCTTCCACGACGCGCGTTTCGAAATCGAACGGCGGTCGTGCGTCTGTAGGCTTGTCGAATGCGCTCTTCTTGAGCAACACTGCAACGCCCGAATAACCGGCATTTCCATGCCAGATCGCGTGATGCGTCGGCAACGCGCCGAGCCCGTAAAGCGACGGCGGCAGCTGCTCGATCTTGGCCTTCGTCTCTTGAAGCATGAGCACGTCGGGCGACTCTTCCTCGAGCAACGCGAGCACCTCTTTCTCGCGCGCGCGGATGCCGTTGACGTTCCAGGTGATGACCTTCATTTCATATATCCTGACATAAGACTGTCATTGCCCCGTTTTAGCTTTTGGGATCTCCGATGCATCCTCGAAAGGAAACGATCACCATGACGCGCTTCACGATCAAGAGACCTCACGGCTTTCGTCTCGCGGCGGCAACTGATTTTTACTTGGGCTTCGCGCCTGGGAGTGGAATGGCTGCGGCGGCCGTCGATCGACTGACGCTCGCGTTTCGACTCGATCGCACGTTCGAAGCGGTAGCCGCGGCACTTCATGAGGACGGTGAAACGATCGTCGTCGAAGCAGCGGGCAGCGACGATGCAGCGGCCATCGAAAAGCAAATCGCGCGCATGCTCGGTCTGGATGTGAATGGTGACGCGTGGCTGGCGCTCGGAGAAAAGAATGCGCTCGTGGGCAAATTGCAGAATGCGTTTCCTGGCTTTTTTACCGCAGCAAAAGCGTCGCCGTACGACGCGGCAACGTGGGCCGTCATCGCGCCGCGCATGAACATGAAGCAAGCGTCCAACATCAAAATGGCAATCGCGCGGGAGCTCGGCAACACAGTCGAGCTGCATGGAAAAACGCATCACGTGTTTCCGACGCCGCGTGCGCTCGCGCAGCTCGAGAGGTTTCCGGGATTGTCGGACGAGAAGGTCGCGCGTTTGCGAGCGGTCGCCGAAGCCGCAACAAACGGCCTGACCGATTCTCATGAGGGCGTGGCTCGTGAGTCACGAGGCCTGACCGATTCTCATGAGGGCCTGCTCGACGCCGATCATTTGCGCGCGATGAAAACCGATGACGCTCTTCGTGAGCTCCAAAAAATTCGCGGCGTGGGTCCATGGGCCGCGAGTCACATTTATTTTCGTGGTGCCGCATTGCCCGACGTTCTGCCGACCGTCGAGCCACGCGTGCTCCATGGTTACGCAGCTGCGGCGGGTGTCGATGTTCCTAGCGAAGGTGAATTCGAAATCGTTGCGGAATCGTGGCGTCCGTTTCGAATGTGGGTTTGCGTGCTCCTCTCACGGCACCTTGCTCGCACGGACAAATGGCGAGCGCCTGCATTGCGAAAAGAGCGCGCGGCCTCCGCGAAGGCTCTCACGCAGAAGCTGCAGAAAAAAGCGCGGCGTGCGCCCATGGCCGCGCCTCACGAATAGCCCTATTTTCTCGAGTAGGATGCACGCGGTTCGTGAGCAACGCGACGACCGCGCCGGCGTCGGGGTCGATCCACAAGCTCGTGCCGGTGAAGCCGAGATGCCCGAACGTGCGCGGCCCTGCGACGCTTCCAGCGCTCGATCCGCTTCCACTTTTTCCATCGAACCCGGCGCGCAACGTTCCGCCTGGCCGCTCGCGCACAAGCCATTCGAGATTTTGGAGATTGGCCAGAACGACCAGACCGAATTTCAAAACTGCGCTCACGGTACCGAACATTCCGGCATGTCCGGATCCGCCAGTACCCGTCAATGCCCACGCGTTCTCGTCGTGAACCCGACCACGAACGACGCCGCCGCGCCAAGGTGCATCCTCGGTGGGCGCTGCGTTCGCGATCAGATCCATGCCGTGATTTTCGAGGGATCGTGCGGTGCCGAGTTTTTTTTCGAGAGCGAGCGACGCAACCACCAGACGTTCGATGGCTTCTCCAGCGTCGATTGTTTTCTCGTGACGCGCGAGCGCCGCACCCGCCAGCATGTATCCGAGGTCGCTGTAGACCGGCGCAAAACCCTCTTCCGGAATCTTTCCCGACGCGTCCAATCGCCTGGAATTTGCGGCCTCTCGCAACATGTCTGCAGGTTGCATGTTTTCAAGCAGCCACAGTTGAACGTGCGCCTCGAGACCCGCGCGATGTGCGAGCAAGAGCTCGATCGATGCCGATGCACTCGCCGTGTCGGCAAGCTCGGGCACGATCGATCCGAGCGTCGCGCGACGATCGAGCGTGCTGTGCGCGACCGCGACCGCGGTCATCGGCTTGGTGAGACTGGCGAGATCGAAGAAGGTATCGCTGCTCCCGCCGATGGAAATTCCCTTCTCGAGCGTCGCAAAACCGGCCGCACAAGTCGGCGCCACCGTGTCCCGGACGATGCGCTCCGCCACGTCATTTGCCCTTAAATCATGGGTAATCGTGACGTTCATTGAATGTGCGATTTTCGAGTCGGGGAACGCAAAAGGCATCGTCTTTGACCAGCGCTGCGGCGGGGAAGTACTCTAGTTAATTATGGCGGAGTGGGTTTGGGAAGCGCGTGCCCGCACCGGCGAGATGCGCAAGGGCGCAATGGAAGCCGACAACGAAGAAGCGGTCGAGAACCGCCTTCGTCAACAGCAGCTCACGCCCACCAAAGTCAAAAAGAAGCGCCGCGAGATCAAGCTCCCGCAATTCGGCTCCGGCGTCGACACGAAGGACATCGTTACGTTCACGCGTCTGTTCGCCACGATGATCGATGCCGGTCTCCCCATCGTTCAGTGCATCGATATTTTGCAGGGGCAGACCGAAAATAAGATCTTCGCGGACGTGCTCAAAGACGTGAAATCGAGCGTCGAGCAAGGCTCCACGTTCAGCGATTCGCTGCGCCGTCATCCCAAAGTTTTCGATCCGCTCTACACGAACCTCGTTCAAGCAGGTGAGGTCGGCGGCATCCTCGACACGATCCTGAATCGTCTCGCCGTCTACAACGAAAAGAACATGAAGCTCAAACGCCAGGTGCGCGGCGCCATGGTGTATCCGAGCGTCGTTCTCTTCGTGTTCATGGCGGTCATGGTGATTTTGCTCGGGTTCGTCATCCCGTCGTTCAAAAACGTCTTCAAAGATCTCGGGTCGAGCGACGAGCTCCCGGCGCTCACTCAAGGCGTGATCTCGCTCTCCGAGTTTTTCATCCACAACCTTCTCTTTTTCATTCTCGGCCTCATCGCGTTCGTCGTTGCAAGCGTTCGGTTCTATCGAGACCCACGCGGGAAAAAAATCGCGCACAAGACGATGCTGAAGCTGCCCGTCGTCGGCAACGTGCTCCGCAAAATCGCGGTGGCACGCTTCACACGCACGCTCGGAACACTGCTGTCATCCGGTGTTCCCATTTTGGATGCGCTCGAAATCGTCGCGAAAACAGCCGGAAATGTGATCGTCGAAGAGGGCATCCTCTACACGCGCCTTCGCATCAGCGAAGGAAAAAACATGGCTGGCCCATTGACCGAGACGAACATTTTTCCGCCAATGGTCGTGCAAATGGTCGGCGTCGGCGAGCAAACCGGCGCCCTCGACGCCATGCTTTCGAAGATCGCAGACTTTTACGAAGAAGAGGTCGACGTCGCGGTCGGAGCGCTCACCAGCCTGATCGAGCCGGTGATGATGGTCGGCATCGGCGGCACGGTCGGCGTCGTGCTCATCGCGATGTACCTGCCGATCTTCAGCATCGCGGGCAAGATCAAAGGCGGCTGACCTGATGGCTCAAACGTCGCCTCTCACCGACGCGGCGCTCTTCAGCCGGCTTGCGTGGATCACCGGCCTGCGTCTGGGCTTTCTCACGCTGCTCCTCGGCGCCGTCGCGTTCTTTTATTTCGGCGGCCAGCTCGAACGTTATCCATTCAGCTTGCGCGTCGTGTTCAGCGCGATTGGCGCTTCGTATGGCCTCGGCGCCGGATATGCGATTTGGCTCCGCTCGAAAAAAACGCCGCGTGAGCTCGCCGCCACGCAAATCGTTCTCGACCAAGTGACCTGGACCGCGATCGTCTACGTCTCCGGCGGAGCGACCAGCGGCGCCACCTCTTTTTACGGGCTCACGTGTTTGGTCGGTGCGATTTTGATCGGCGCCCGTGGCGCAACGCTCGCTGCAGCCACTGGTCTCGCATTTTATTGGGCGCTCTTCATTGGGCTTCATTTCGGCTGGATTCCCGCTCCGATCGATCAACCCGCGGCGTCGTACGTGTCGACGTTTGCCGTGCTTCGCTATCCGCTGCTGGTCAATGGTTTGGGAATTTTGGTGGTCACGGTGCTCGCGGCGTATCTCGCCGAGCGCTTGCGTGCGACGGGTGGTGCGCTCGAAAAAGCCGAGGTCCGCGCCCACGAGGCCGAGCATCTTGCGGAGCTCGGACGCATCGCCGCGTGGCTCGCTCATGAGATTCGCAATCCGCTCGGATCGATTTCCGGTTCGGTCGAAATGCTGCGTGAATCGACGGCGCTGAGCGAAGAAGAAAAACAACTCTGCGCGATCGTGCATCGCGAGGCAGCGCGGTTGAACGAGCTCGTCAGTGACATGCTCGATTTATCGCGACCACGCACCGCTGAAATCAACGACGTCGACGTTGCGGCGCTCGCTCGTGAGGTCGTCGCGCTCGCTCAAAAATCCGAAAATGGCGCAGCAGTGAAAATCGAAATCGAAGGCGCGACGTCCAGCTTCGCGCGTTGCGACGGCGCGCAGATTCGGCAGGTGCTCTGGAATTTGGTTCGGAATGCGGTGCAGGCCACGCCGCAAGGTGGTGACGTTCATGTGCGCGTCTCGAGCACCGATGCGGCGGTCGAGCTGGAGGTCGAAGATGCCGGCCCGGGCCTCGCGGAAGAGGTGCGCGGGCGGATTTTCGACGCCTTTTACACGACGCGTTCACATGGCGCCGGGATCGGCCTCGCCGTCGTAAAAAAAATAATCGACGAGCACGCGCCCTACGGAGCGGCAATTGCGGTCGATT